>CAMFSB010000162.1 GCA_945982465.1 uncultured Faecalibacterium sp.
CGCGGCCAACTCCCTGGAGGGCGACCAGCTGACCATCCCGGCCTTTGCCGGCGCGCTGTGGGGGGCAGTGTTCCAGTGGCTGGTGCCCGCGTTGGTGCTTGCGGCCGGTGTCATCGTCACGCTGCGCCGCCGCGCCAGATAACCGAAAGGGGGACCGCCCATGAGAGCAAAGCAGAAAACCTTGACACTGCTGCTGGCGGCGCTGGCGGTGCTGGCCGCGGCCCTGGCGCTGGCCGTGTGGTGCGGCGACCGGGCCGCAGCCGCCAGCGAAGCCGAAAATCACATCCCGCTCTCCCCGCTGAATGGCGCTGCGCTGGAACGGATCGAATACAGCTGCGAGGGCGAATCGGTAGTGCTGATCCGACAGGATGGCCAGTGGGTGCTGGAACGTGACCCTGCTTACCACATCAGCCAGACCCGGGCGCAGGCCATGGCGGATGCCCTGTGCAGCCTTGCGGCCAACCGCACGCTGGGCGGCACCGATACCGCCGCCTATGGCCTGGACGCCCCACGCCAGACCGTTACCGCCGCAGCAGACGGCCAAAGCTGGACGGTCTGCTTCGGCGATGAGAACGAGTTGACCGGCGACGTGTATCTGCGCGTGGAGGGCGACAGCGCCGTGTATACTGCCGACGCCTCTGTGCAGGACCCCTTTGCCTATACGGCCCTGCAGCTGTTCGAGGCCTTTTCGCCGGTAGGGCTTTCCACCGGTGAAATCACCGCCATCGAATATACCCGTGCCGACGGCGAAACGCCGCAGACCGTCCGCCTGCGCAAGGTGTCGCGCCTGGTGCAGAACGGGGAAGCGGACAGCGGCGAAGAGAGCGAAGCCGCTTACGAAACAGCCTGGCTGCTGGCGGACGACACGCAGGCCAGCACCTCGCTGGTGACCGTGATGCTCAGCCAGATCACTGCGAATGTGTCCGGCCAGATCACCGCCCCCGAAGCCGATGCGGCCTACGGGCTGGAAACGCCCGCGGTAACGGTGGCCCTGACCGACAGCGAGGGCGCCGTGCATACGGTGCGGCTGGGCATGGGAGCCGGCGGCTGCTACCTGGCCGTGGAGGGCGACGCCAGCGTATACCAGACTGACCTGGAAACGCTGGACGCCTTTGCCCACACCGCCGCGGAATTGACTGCGCAGGACACGGCCGGGTGAGGCCGCCTGCGGCTGGCCTGTATATCAAAAGCGCGGCCCCTGCGCCGGAAAAGCGGCGAAGCACCGCCCGCGCGGCCTGTACCCGCGCAAAACCCGCCCGCAAACGGGCACAGAACGCAAAACTTATATTGACATGCCCTGGGGCTCTTGTGTCCCCTATATGATTGTATTTCCCGCGCTTTGCGCGGGCCGGCGCTGCAGGGCTTGTTTTGCTTGTAAACGCGCCATACTTTGAATGCGGGCCAAACGATTCAACAGAAACGATGGGGTGAAAATCATGGAGCAGCGATCGACCGTTCCCCACGGCTTTTACGCCGATTACGGCAAGCGTGCGCTGGATGTGGTGCTGTCGGCGGGCGGCATTGTGGTGCTGTCGCCGCTGCTGCTGGCGCTGACAGCGGCCATCAAGCTGGATTCGCCGGGACCGGTGTTTTTCCGCCAAAAGCGGGTGGGCAAGGGCAAGACCCATTTCGAGATTCTGAAATTCCGCACCATGCGCATTGACACCCCCCACGACGTGCCCACCCACATGCTGCAAAACCCGGATCAGTGGATCACGCGGGTGGGGCGTTTTCTGCGGCGCACCAGCCTGGACGAGCTGCCGCAGATCTTCAACATTTTTGTGGGGCAGATGAGCGTGATCGGCCCGCGGCCCGCGCTGTGGAACCAGTACGACCTGCTGGCCGAGCGTGACAAATACGGCGCCAACGACATCCGCCCCGGCCTGACTGGCTGGGCGCAGATCAATGGCCGCGACGAACTGCCCATCGAGGTCAAGGCCCGGTACGACGGCGAGTATGTGCGCCGGCTGAGCTTTGGCTTTGACGTGCGCTGCTTTTTCGGCACTATTTTTTCGGTGCTGCGGTCCGACGGCGTGGTGGAGGGCGGCACCGGCACGCTGGAACAAGAGCAAAAAAAGCCGGATGAAAAGCCGGAATGAACCGGCCTGCAAAGTGCGGAATTGGACAAATGCCGTCGAATGCGGTATAATATATAGATTGTAAAATTATTGCGGCCGGGCCTTTGCACGGCTGTAGGTAAATGAGGTCGTGCTGTGACAAACTGGAAAAACCAGGAGGCGCGGATCCTGCTGCGCCGCGCGTTTCTGGCGCTGCTGGACTGCGGCCTGGTCGCTTTGAGCTTTTATATAGGCCTTTTGCTGCGCGGCGAAGGCGAAAAGTACCCCAATTGGTGGCCCCAGAACCTGGCGACGCTGTATCGGCACCTGCCCTGGATCGTGGCGATTTATATGGTCGTGTTTTTGGCCGGTGGGCTGTATTCCATTTTGTGGAAGTATGCCGGTGTGCGCGATCTGTTTCGCTTGTGCGTACTGGTGGGCATTTCCACCGCGCTGGTGCTGGTGGGCAACGAGATGGTGCACGGCGTTTTGTACCGTTCCGCCACTGTGATCGGTGCGATCTTTGTGGTGGCGTCGGTGGGCGGCATCCGGCTGGCGTGGCGCGCGTTCCTGAACCGACCGCCCAGCCTTTCCGGCGCGTTGGGGCACGACAGCCGCGACCCCAACATGCCGCTGATGATCGTGGGCGCGGGCAACGCCGGCGCCTGGGCCATCAACCTGTGCAAAAGCAATGCCAGCTACGGCACCCCGGTGGTGGCCGTGGATGATAACCCCAACAAGCGCAACCAGACCATTCAGGGCGTGCCGGTGCGCGGCACGCTGGAGGAGATCCCGCGGCTGTGCGACGAGTACGGCATCCGCGAGATCATCATTGCCATCCCCACGCTGCGGGGCAGCCGGCTGAACCATGTGGTGGACCTGTGCAACTCCACCCACTGCCGGGTCAAGGTGCTCAGCGATCCGCAGTCCATCTGCGACGGCTCGGTGTCGCCCCACGGCGCGTTCCGCGAGCTGAACACGGCGGACTTTTTATCCCGTGACGAGGTGACGCTGGACACCGAAAAGATCAACGCCTACCTGAAAGGGAAGGTGGTGCTGGTAACAGGCGGCGGCGGCTCCATCGGCAGCGAGCTGTGCCGCCAGATCATGAAATTTTCGCCCGCACAGCTTTTGATCTTTGATATCTACGAAAACTGCGCCTATGAGCTGGAAATGGAGCTCAAGCAGCATTACGGCCGGCAGGCGCCCATTACCGTTCTGGTGGGCTCCATCCGCGACAAGCACCGTCTGGACGAAGTGTTCGAGGCCTACCATCCGTCGGTGGTGTTCCACGCGGCGGCGCACAAGCATGTGCCGCTGATGGAGGTCAGCCCGGCCGAGGCGGTCAAGAACAATGTGATGGGCACCAAAAACCTGCTGGCCAGCGCCAGCGAGCACGGCGTGCAGCGGCTGGTGCAGCTTTCCACCGACAAGGCGGTCAACCCCACCAGCGTGATGGGCTGCACCAAGCGCATCTGCGAAATGCTGATCCAGAGCTTTGCGGGCCGCACCCAGATGCAGTGCGTGGCGGTGCGCTTTGGCAACGTGCTGGGCAGCCACGGCAGCGTGATCCCGCTGTTTGAAAGCCAGATCAAAAAGGGCGGGCCGGTCACAGTGACCGATCCCAATATCGTGCGCTATTTTATGACCATCCCCGAGGCGGCGCAGCTGGTGCTGCAGGCGGGCGCGCTGGCCCAAAGCGGCAGCATCTATGTGCTGGATATGGGCGAGCCGGTCAAGATCATGGATCTGGCGCGCCAGCTGATCCGCTTTTACGGTTATGAGCCGGATGTGAACATGCCCATCCGCGTGGTGGGCCTGCGCCCCGGCGAAAAGCTGTACGAGGAACTGCTGATGGACGAAGAACAGGATAAAATGCACCGCACCGAGCACAACAAGATCTATGTGGCGCCGCCCAAAAAGATCGACCTGGCCGTGTTTTACGACCAGCTGCAGGATCTGTTTGCCGCAGCTGAGCACAACGACGAGGGTGTGGTGGAGCAGCTGCAGCGTATCGTGCCGAATTTTGACCCGTACCGTGATATGCTGACTGGCCAGGAGGCATACTCGCTCGCGCAGTAAAAAGGGAAAGCGGCGGCCGGCTGCCGTACAGCCGGCAAGGGCCTGCAGCGCGGCTGCAAGCCATATGAGGGGAAGCAAATTATCCGGAGGGGAAGTAGATCATGGTGGAAAAAACGCCGTTTTTAACGCTGGCCAAGGCCCAGCAGATCATTCAGGACGTGCCCACGCCGTTCCATGTATACGACGAAAAGGGCATCCGCGAGAATGCGCGCCGGATCAACCAGGCGTTCCGCTGGAACAAAGGGTTCAAGGAGTATTACGCGGTCAAGGCGCTGCCGAACCCGTATATCCTGCAGATCCTGAGGGAAGAGGGCTGCGGGGTGGACTGCTCGTCCTACACCGAGCTGATGCTGGCAAAGGCTGTGGGCTTTGCCGGGGATGAGATCATGTTTTCGTCCAACATGACCCCCGCCGAGGACATGCGAAAGGCGTACCACATGGGGGCGTACATCAACCTGGACGACGCCACGATGGTGGAGTTTTTGCAACGGGTGGCCGGCGTGCCCGAAACGGTGTTCTGCCGCTATAACCCGGGCGGCGTGTTCGCCATGGGCGAAAGCAAAGAGGGCTTCCAGGTAATGGATAACCCCGGCGATGCCAAGTACGGCATGACCGAGCAGCAGATGATCGAAAGCTTCCGCGCGCTGGCGAAAATGGGCGCAAAGGATTTTGGCATCCATGGGTTTCTGGCGTCCAGCACCATCTCCAACGATTACTATCC
>CAMFSB010000163.1 GCA_945982465.1 uncultured Faecalibacterium sp.
GCCCGAGAAGAACCTCTTCCTGCCGGAGTCCTGCCGGCTCCCGCTGATCCTTGACTGCAACACCGACAACGGCGGCCACGGCGCCTGTGTGGACGGCACCCAGATCGCCCCGCAGACCAAGATCGGCGCCACCCGCGATGCCAAGTACGCCCGCGCGCTGGGCTACATGGCCAACAAGGAAGCCGCCTCCATCGGCTGCAACCTGAGCTTTGCCCCCGTGTCGGACATTTACCTGAACTGGCACAACCCGGTCATCGGCCTGCGCACCTACGGCAACGACACCGACCGCGTGTGCGAGATGACCCGCGCCTACATGGAGGGCGCGCACCAGAACCCCGGCTTCTGCTGCGCGGCCAAGCACTTCCCCGGCGACGGCCTGGACGACCGCGACCAGCATGTTGCCAACAGCGTGAACACCTGTACCTGCGAAGAATGGGACGCCACCTTTGGCAAGGTGTACCAGAACCTGATCGACGGCGGGTTGGAAGCCATCATGGCCGGCCACATCATGCTGCCCAGCGACAGCCGAAAGTGCACCCCCGGCATTGCGGACGAGGACATCCAGCCCGCCACCCTGTCGAAAGAGCTGATCACCGACCTGCTGAAAGGCCAGATGGGCTTTAACGGCATGGTGCTGACCGATGCTTCGCACATGGTGGGCCTGACCTGCCGCATGAAGCGCAAGGACGTGCTGCCGCACGCCATCGCCGCCGGCGTGGATATGTTCCTGTTCTTCAACGACATGGACGAGGACTTCGCCGCGATGATGGAGGGCTACACCAGCGGCCTGATCACCGAGGAGCGTTTGAGTGACGCGCTGCACCGCATCCTGGCGCTGAAGGCGCACATGGGCCTGCACAAAAAAGCCAAGACCGAGCTGGTGCCCCCCGTGGAAGTGATGCAGCAGACCATTGGCTGCGCCGAGCACAAGGCCATGCAGAAAGAGATCGCCGAGCAGTCGCTGACGCTGGTCAAGTATCTGGACAAGGACGTGCTGCCCCTGACGCCTGACAAGTACAAGCGCATCATGATCGTGTATGTCAGCGGCCTGCAGGCCAAGAGCATCCGCAGCATGATGCCCGGCGCCCAGAGCAAGAACCCGGCCGAAAAGCTCAAGGAGCGCCTGTGCGCCAAGGGCTTTGACGCCTTTATCTACGAAAGCCCGCTGGATCAGATCCAAAAGCGCATCGCCGCCGGCGAAAAGGTCGACTTTAACATCTATATGGCCGGCAAGGATACCATTTCGGACTTTACTGCCCGGCAGGACCTGATCATCACGGTGGTGGATGTGGCCGGCGGCTTCCAGTGCGTGGCCCGCCCGGCGTTCGGCATGACCAAGGGCGGCGGCGAGATCCCCTGGTATGTGCATGAGCTGCCCGTCATCGTGATCGGCACGCAGCAGCCCACCATCCTGGCGGATATCCCGCAGGCGCGCACCTACATCAACACCTACGACAGCTCCGACGCCACGCTGGACACATTGGTGGATCAGCTGATGGCCGGCCCCGACGCCTTCAAGGGCCAGGACCCCATCGACAGCTTCTGCGGTTTGTGGGACGCCCGCTTCTGATCGGCCCGCGAAAAGCCCGCACAGGCAGGGCGAAACCAGTCGAAAAATAAACAAAAGGGAGAAAACGAATCGTTTTCTCCCTTTTGTATTTCCTGTTTCCGGTTTTTACTGCCCGCAGGGCTCTTCCTGCGCGGCGGCGGTACAGCCCGCGCAGCCCTCGTCCACCGCCGTGGGGGCCTTGCCGGCCAGGTCGGGGTCCAGCGCCTCGGCCACCTTGATCATCAGCGCGCACTCCATGCGCTTGCGGAACACCTGGCAGCCGTACTCGTAAATGCCATGGATGTCGCCCGTGGCGTGCAGGGCGTTGGCCGCGCACCCGCCCGAGCAGTACAGCCGCGCCCAGCAGTCCTTGCAGCCGGGGCGGGCGTACACGTTGCACAGCTTGAATTCGTCCCGCAGCGCCGTGTTGGTCACGCCGTGCCAGATATCGCCCAGCTTGTACGCCGCGTCGCCCACAAACTGATGGCAGGGGTACAGATCGCCCCAGGGCGTTACGGCCATGTATTCGGTGCCCGAGCCGCAGCCCGAGATACGCTTGTAGATGCAGGGCCCGTGCTCCAGATCCAGCATGTAGTGATAGAACGTGATGGGCCTGCCGGCCTTTTCGCGGCGCAGCATGTCTTTGGCCAGCAGCTCGTACTGGTCGAACAGAACGGGCAGATCCGCTTCGGTCAAAGCGCAGGCGTCGCCCGGCTTTGCCACCACCGGCTCCATCGAAAGCTCGGTAAAGCCCAGATCGTCCGCCATGTGGAACAAATCGTTGGTAAAGTCCGGATTGTAATGGGTAAAGGTGCCGCGCATGTAGTAATTGCGGCTGCCGCGGGCGGCCACAAACTGCTGGAACTTCGGCACGATGCGGTCGTAGCTGCCGCGGCCGGCAATGTCTTTGCGGAAGCGGTCGTTCACCTCTTTGCGGCCGTCCAGGCTGAGCACCACGTTGTAGCATTCCCGGTTGGCCCACTCGATCACCTCGTCGGTGACGCCGATGCCGTTGGTGGTGAGGGTGAAGCGGAAGTTTTTGCCTTTTTCCTGCTCCACGCTGCGGGCATAGGCCACCAGCTGTTTGCACACCTCAAAATTCATCAGCGGCTCGCCGCCGAAAAAGTCCACTTCCAGGTTGCGGCGGGTGCCGGAGTTTTCGATCAGGAAATCCAGTGCCCGCTTGCCGGTCTCAAAGCTCATCAGGCCCGCCTGGCCATGGAATTTGCCCTGAGCCGCAAAGCAGTATTCGCAGTTCAAATTGCAGGTGTGGGCCACATGCAGGCACAGCGCCTTGACCACCGTGCTGCGGTTTTTGAAGTCAAACGCCTTGTCGGCGTAGGTATCGGGGGCAAACAGCCGGCCCGCGGCTTTCAGTGCGTCGATGTCGTCCAGGCAGCCTTCGATGTCGGCGGCGGCGATGGGGCCGTCCTCGCCCGGGCGGCCCGCATAGCGGCGAACCAGCTCGTCTGCGGCCTGAGCGCGCGTTTTACCCGCGTCCAGCAGGGCAATGGCGTCGTAGGCCAGCTCGTCCACGGCATGCACGCTGCCGCTGTACACGTCCACCACGATATTGTAGCCGTTGAGTTTGTATTGATGGATCATAGGGATCGTTGTCTCCTTGGTGATAGAATCGCCCGCCGTGCGGCGGCGGGCATAACGGGGCAGGCAGGCGCGCGGCCAGCACCCAAAGGGGCGGTACGCTCGTTTGCACGCTCCCTGTTTGCGCCGGCAGTGCAGCGTTCAGGCGGTACGCCCGCCGCCGGGCCAAACCGCAAACAAAAAGCCGGAACGCTTGCCGCGTTCCGGCATTGGGATGCCGAACTCAGTCCTCGTTGGCCTTCTCGCACTGCTGGTTGGCAATGCCGCAGCTGGTCTTGCAGGCGCTCTGGCAGGAAGTCTGGCACTCGCCGCAGCCGCCGTTGATCACGCTCTTGGCCATATCACGGGTGTTCAGGGTCTGGATATGTTTCATAGGAAAATCCCTCCTTTGTGCATTTCAAGATATCCTTATAATACACGTTGGGCGGGGCATTTGTCAACCCGCAAGGCAGCGATAGCCGCCATTTTTTGCGCCGGTATGGCGCAGGCGGGTGCCCAGTGCCTCCAGCCCGGCCGCCGCGGCCAAAAACTCCGCGGTGATCTCCTCGCCGGGGGCCAGCAGCGGCACGCCGGGCGGGTAGGCCCACACATATTCCGCCGCAGTGCGTCCTGCTGCCGCTTCAGCGGGCACCACTTCGGCCGGGGCGGCCAGCGCTTCGGCAATGGTGCAGCGGGCCGGCGGCAGCGCGGGCAGGCCGGCGGCGGGCCGGGTGAGGCCCGCCTGTTCCGGGGCACAGGCTTCGGCGTCCAGCGCGCATAGGGCAGCGGCAAACCGCTGCAGGGCTTTGGGATCATCGGCCAGGCTGGTCATGGCCAGCAGGTTTTCGCCGCAGGCCATTTCGGTCTCAAAGCCAAAGCGGGTGCGCAGCGCTTCGGCCAGCGACGCGCCGGTAAACGCCGTGCCGCGGCAGCCGACCAGCAGCTTGGAGGGGTCAAAGGCAAACAGGGCCGGGTGCCGGGCGGCCGTGTCGGCCCCGTGGCACAGCACCCGCAGCCGCCGCAGCCCGGCGGCGGCCCGGTCAAAGGCGGCCAGGCTTTCCGCCCAGGCGGAAAACAGCGCTTCGCCCCGGGCACACAGCAGGCCGGTGCAGCCATCCAGCGAAGCCAGCAGCGGGTAGCTGGGCGAGCTGGTCTCAAAGATATCCAGCTGGCGCTCCACCTCGGCCGGGTCAGCCAGCGGCCCCGCCGCGTGCAGCCAGGCCGTCTGGGTCAGGCTGGGCAGGGTCTTGTGGGCGCTTTGCACCACCAGATCGGCCCCGGCCGCCACCGCGCCCGCCGGGAACACCTGCGGCGCATACAGCCCCAGATGGGCGCCGTGGGCTTCGTCCACCAAAAGCGGCACACCCCGGTCATGGCACAGCGCGGCAATGGCCCCGATGTCCGACACCACACCCTCATAGGTGGGGCTGGTCAGAATCACACAGCGGGCCGCCGGGCAGGCCTCCAGCGCCGCCGCCACCGCGGCGGGCGGCACGCTGCCGTAAATGCCGAACTGCGGCTCCACCGGCGGCGCCAGCCAGCGCACGCGCAGCCCGCCCAGCTCGATGGCGTGGTACACCGCCTTGTGGCAGTTGCGCGCCGCGATCACCGTACTGCCCGCCGGGGCCAGCGCGCGGATGCCCGCCAGCAGGCCCACCGTGCTGCCGTTGACCAGGTACCAGGTGCGGCGCGCGCCGTACAGCGCGGCCGTGCGCGCCATG
>CAMFSB010000164.1 GCA_945982465.1 uncultured Faecalibacterium sp.
GTCGATCACCGGGCTCATCGCGGAGGTGATGCCCACGGCACGGCTCTCCTGGCCGATGATTTCCGCCATTTCCCGGGCCAGCTCCGGCTCCCAGGGGCAGCCACGGGTGATCTGCGCGGGGAACAGCGTGCCGCCCGCCGCCGGGTAGCCGCACAGGTTTTCGGTCTGCAGCGCAACAGGGATGCCCAGCCGCGTCTCTTCGACAAAATAATGCTGCAGCGCATTGGAAATTTCTGCGATTTGCACCGGGTCCACAATACCGGCCATGGAATACTGGGTAAACCGGCCGTGACCGTCCGGGAATTTCTGCCGCAGCATCTCCACACTCACCCGGCCGTCCACAATAAAGGAGCCCGGCAGGTCGCCTGCAAGCTGGGCAACCTTTTCTTCCAGCGTCATGCGGGCCAGCAGATCCTCGACGCGGTTTTCAACGGGCTGAGAAGGGTCTTTGTAAAGCTCTGTCATACATTTTCCTCCGATATCTCATCGCATAACATCTTCATCGGCGCACAGCCGGCTGGGGCCGGCAGGGCACGCCGCTCATTCACGCAGGGTAACGCAGCTGCCAAAAAACACTGCTGCCGCAGACACCAGGGCACGGTCGGCCCCGGTCAGCCCTTCGGTGGGCCACAGCTCGCCCTCCGGGCCATCACACAGCAGCGTGCCATGGCCGGCAGGGCAGGGCGTCAGCCCGGCTGCCTCTGCAAAGCGGATCAGCGCCGCCGTGCCGCAAAGCTGGATGCGGGCTGTTTCCAGCAGCCGCTGCTGAAACTGCTGCTCCGTCAGCTCCTGCTGGCGAAGCACCGTCCGCCAGCCGATGGGCTGTGCGGCGCATTTCTGCTTGAACCGCAGAAAAAGCGCATCCGCCCGGGCCTGCACAAATTCCTCCGGCACCTCGGCCCGGCTGCGCTGTGCAAAGGCATTCAGCAGCGCTTTGGCGCCGTCGTCCAGCGCTTTGCGGCGTGCATTTTCGGCCAGACGGGCCCGCGCGGCTTCTTTCAGCTTTTGCAGCGACGGATAGCCCGCCTGCTGCGCCAGCGCATCATCCGCCGGGGGAAGCTGCTGGTGGAAGCTCTGCCGGATCTCCACACTGAACTGTGCAGTTTTGCCGTCCAGCGCTTCCTCTTTCATATAATAAGGAAACTCCGACACCAGCAGAACGGTGCTGCCGGCCATCTGGCCGCACAGCGCATTGTAAAAGCCGGGGAAGGGCTGGTTCTGCCCCATCACCATCCGGTAGCCCCGCCCATCCCCGCCGGCAAACGGCTCTCCGTCGATGGTGCCGTGGTAGTCGATGACCGCAATATCTCCGTCGGCCAGCGGCTCGGCCGAAGCGACCGGCTGCATATGCGCCTTCTGCAAAGAATGCACCGCCTGAAACACCTGAAAATCCTGCACCGGCTCCGGGCGAACCCCGATCTGAGGCATTTCATTCAGCGGAAACTCCGCCTGCGGCACCAGCGGCGCACAGGCCGTGCCTGTAAAACCGTTTTCCGAAACAGTTTCCAGCGCAAACTCCGGCCGGCACAGTGGGCGCAGCCGGGCGCCGGCCAGCGCATCGTAATAGGCGGGCCAGAACGCCTCGTCGATGCAGAGGTTGAACGCATCGAACCAGAACACGCTTTTGCCGCGGGCGGCTTCGATGGCCTGCCGGGGCGGCTTGCCGTCGGGGTATTCCGCCAAGCGGAAATTGCGCCGGTTTTCGCGGTAAACGCGGTCGATATATGTTTCGTATTCCGCTGCATCGGCGGAAAAGCGAACCGTGACACAGCCCTGCGGCCGGGTTTCACAGCAGAGAATCTGCATAGGCCCACATCCTTTGTCTGAATTTGCAGCGGGTCATTCCGCCGGGCAGGCCAGCCGGAAGCGCTGATACAGTTCCGGCGGGGCATCGTTTTCCCGCATCAGGCTGGCCATGGCATCGCTGAGCCGTTCCACCACCTGCGCCGCGGCCAGAGGCTGCTGCTGCTTCGGGTCTGCTGCCAGATCAAACAGCAGGGAGGTCCCGGTCTGCATTTTCTGGCTGACCATGCCCGGATAGCACAGCACCGGGCAGTTCCGGGTAAAGGAAAATGGCGGATGCAGCACAGCCTGCTGCAGCACCTGCGGCGGCGTAAAGTTCACGATCCGGGTGGGCATCAGCGTATACTCCAGGACGGGTACGGTATCGTCCTGCGGCGCACGCAGGTAGGCCCAGCGGCCGTCGGTGATGCCAAGGGACGCGCCGAAATAGCCGAACAGGGCATACCGGCGCACCGGCGCATCGGATTCCACCGCCCGGCGCAGGCTGTGCCCCTGTACCTCGGCAGGGATGGGAAGCCCGAAATATTCCAGGATCGTCGGGCACAGGTCAACGTTCTGCACCAGAGCGCTGCGGTGTTCGTTCCGGCAGCCGCAGCGGGGGTCCCAGATGAACAGCGGCGTGTGGACGATCTCTTCATAATCCGGCATCAGGTTTTTGCCCCACCAGCCATGCTCGCCCAGCAAAAAGCCATGGTCGGTACCCACGATCAGCAGGGTATCCTTCCACAGATCCAGCCGGTCCATTGCATCCAGAAAACGGCCCAGGTTCGCATCGCAGTATTTCAGCAGGGCGATGTATTTCTGCCGCATCGCCTCCACCTGCCGGGGCGTTTCGGTCACACGGGCATAGGGCGGCCAGTCCTGCCGGCTGTTTTCGCCGGGGTTCTGATACGCCGAAGGCGCATCGAAGGGTTCATGGGGGTCAAAGACCTCCAGCTGCAAAAACCAGTTGTCCTCGCCGGCGTTGCGCTGCATGAACTCCATGCCGCTGTCAAAGGTCAGCGTCTGGGTGTACCGCTCTTCCGCGTCGCCGCGCCAGGCGCGGTTTACCGCGTTCTGCCGCACACCGCGGGTGCGCATGGCGCGCAGCGGCTGAGGCAGATTCTGCAGGCTCATTGCATGGGACAGATCCTCGTTGGGGCCGGCATCGCCGATCCAGGCGTCGCTCTCCTGCCCGCGGAAGCACTGCCACGACGAATACCGCCCCTGATAGGTGGCGCCGCCGTCCTGCACATAGTGATAGTGATCGGTGATCAGGGCAGAATGGATCCCGCTTTGCTTGAGCAGCTCCGGCATGGAGACGTCGAACGGTTCCATCGGCCCCCAGCTGCAATGAAGAAAGTTGTAGCGCCCGGTCTGCAGCTCGCGCCGGGCCGGCATACACGGCAGACTGCCGGCATAGCAGCGGTCAAAGGCAACGGTATGCTCCTCCAGACGCCGGAAGTTCGGCAGCTCTCCCGCAAGGCCGCCCCAGCAGGGCAGATAATCCCGGCGGAGCGAATCAAACATCAAAAAAATCGCTTTCACAGGCAGTCTCCTTTGCAGCGTTCGGTTTCACGTTCTGATAAAATGGGGGCGCCGCTGCACAGCGCCGCCCCCTGTTGTTGCTTTATACGGAAGCCGCCAGCTCCCGACGGGTCTTTTGGGCCAGCTCCTTGCGCGCTTTATACGCCTTTTTGTGCGCATAGCGGGGCACTGCCGCCTGAATGATCATGAACAGAAGCCATGCGCCGTAAATGATGATGGTGCTGGTCAGATCGTCCAGGCCCAGCTTGGAAAGGCCTGCCTTGAGGAAGTACACCGAGATCGACGCGGAAAGCGTACCGATGGTCGCGTTGCCGGAGAACGAGCCGATCCAGGTGCCCAGGATCATGGGGAACATATTGCTGAACACACGGCCATTGGACGCCATGCCGATGGACGGGATCAGCGAGCCGTTGTACGAGGTGGTGAACACGCCTGCCAGCGCCACCAGTGCGCCGCAGAACGCGTAGCAGATCACACAGTTGGAATAGATGTTGATGCCGGCGTCGTGCGCCAGACGCTGGCTGCCCTGGATGGCGCGCCGCTTGTAGCCGAACATACTCATCTGCAGCACATAGGTGGAAACCAGCACCAGCGCCACAACCACCAGGATGATGAACCACACCTCCGACAGGATGGACGTACCGGGCTTGCCGAACAGGGTGATGCCGGCCGCGTTGTAAGCCAGATAGGAGATGCACTCGTACACCAGCGTCATGCCCAGGCCCAGAACCATGGGCAGGATGCGCATTTTGACGAACAGCACACCGGAGACCACACCGGCCAGCGCGCCGATCAGCATGGAAAGCACGATCACGCCGATGCCGCCCAGGTTCAGGCTGAGGGCGATGTTGCCGCCGAAGATAACGCCCAGCTACATCTGTGCGCCCAGCGACAGATCCATGCGGCCCATCGTCATGTTGACGTGCAGGCCCAGCGCAAATGCGAAGTAGATGATCAGGTTGCGGGCAAAGTTGGTCAGGTCAACCACGTTGGCGATCAGCGCGTTGTGCGTAGGCCCCAGCAGGTCAACGATGTTGAGCACCACAAACACCACGACCGGGATCAGAATGGTCTTGAGCGTGGCTTTGAGCATATAGTTCTTTTGATTGTTCGCGTTCATTTCGTTTCCCTCCCCGTACTCAGAACATTTGACGGCTGGGCAGAAGGTCGCTCTGCTCGCTGTTGACATACACAAGGATCAGGAAGATGACGCCGCGGATGCCCTGAATGATGGAACTGGAGACATTCAGCATCTGCAGGCCCATGTTCAGCGCGGTGTATGTCAGTGCGCCGATCAGGCCGGCGTAGGTGTTGGAGCGTGCGCCGCCAAAGATGGACATACCGCCCAGAACGGTCATCAGCATACAGTAGGTACCCATCTGGTTGCCGGTGCTGGTGCTGACCGAGCCGGTGCGCATCAGGCTGAGCACCGCCGCAACGCCCACGCCCAGGCCCGCCAGAACAGACGCGATGTACTTGATCTGATTGGCGCGGATGCCGGTCTGCCGGGCGCAAGTC
>CAMFSB010000165.1 GCA_945982465.1 uncultured Faecalibacterium sp.
GCCTGGAACACGCCCACGGCCATAAAGTCGGCGATCAGGAATGGGATAGCCAGGCAGAACGCCCGCATGAATTTTTCGCCATAGGCCACCGTTTCGGGATCCTGGATGAACAGGCGCACCACACCGCCCGGGTTCACAAACAGCACCAACATGGCCGCAAGGGCCAGCGACATCGAAATGCTGGCCGTAAAGGTGAACGCCGCGCGCATGCGCTTGTAGTTTTTGCTGGCGTAGTTGTAGCTGATCAGCGGCATGATGCCCTGGCTGATGCCCAGCGCCACATACATGGGCATCATATCCACCTTTTTGCAGATGCCCATAGCGGCCAGCGCCGCCGCCCCGTAGGGCGAGGCCAGATTGTTCAGCACAGTGCTGACCAGCACATTCAGCAGGTTCTGGATGGAAGCGGGCAGCCCCACGCCAAACACGCCCAGCACAATGCCGCGGCTGAGCTGCAGCGCGCGCGGGTCGATGCACACCAGCGTTTTGCCCCGCTTGAGGATGAGATAGCCGAAAAACAGCAGCGTGGCAAAGGTGTTGGACACCATGGTGGCCAGCGCCGCGCCCTCCACGCCCAGCCCCAGGCCCCAGGGCATGATGAACAGCGGGTCGAGCACGATGTTCAGCGCGCAGCCGCTCATGGTGCCCACGCTGGCCATCAGGGCCGCGCCCTCGGAACGGATCAGGTAGGCCATCACCACGTTGAGGATGGCGGGCACAGCGCCCAGCGAGACGGTCCAGTTCAGGTAGGCCGAGGTAGCGGCCGCGGTGGTGGCGTCGGCGCCGATCAGCAACAGCAGCGGCCCGCGGCCCACCGTGCACAAAAGGGCAAACAGCACCGCGCACAGCAGCGAGCCGTAAAAGCTGAACGCCGAGCTGGCGCGCAGGGTCTTGTAGTCCTTGCTGCCCAGCGCGCGGCTCATCATGCTGGAGCCGCCCACGCCGAACAGGTTGTTCACCGCGTTGAACGCCAGCAGCACCGGCGCGGCCAGCGAGACGGCGGCGGTCTGCACCGGGTCGTTCAGCATGCCGACAAAATAGGTGTCGGCCAGGCTGTAGATCACCGATACCAGCATGGCCAGTACGGTGGGCACAGACAGCGACAGTACAGCTTTGGGGATGGAGTAGGTCTCAAACAGCTGAACACGGTCGTTTTTTGCCATGGGCAGAGCCTCCTTTTTCATAATAAGCCGCGCCGGCATCCGGCCGGGCAATGGAACTGTAAAAAACTTTATTTTTCAGTATAACGCATTCTTTTCCAAGAAGCAATAAAGGATGCAGGATCGGAAACAGCCAGGCACCGGTTTCAATTTGCGCACTGGCCGGCTGCTCCCCGCCCGCTGGATCCCCCGTGCGAAAGCCCGCACGCCGGTGTCCGGCATGCAGGCTTTTGTACGTTATTGGGGGTGCGCTTCCAGCCAGGCCAGAAGGACTCTGGCCTGGGATAAAAGATTTTCGGCAAAACGCTCGGTGACTTCCAGGATCACCTGATCCGGCAGGGTGTCCAGCTGGGCGTCCAGCACATCTACGGTGACGGCGCTGCCGTGCAGCACAAAGGATTCCCCGTAGCAGGCGGTGACAAAGGGGGCCAGCGCTACGCCAAAACTGTCCCGCAGCATCAGCAGGCTTCCTTCGCCTTCGCCCTGCCACCGGGCATGGTAGCCGTCGGCGGACTGCTCCACCAGCACGCCCCGGGGTGCGTCCACGGTGTAGTAGATGTCATCCCGGCACAGCGCCCACACGCCGCTTACGTTGGCCAAAAAGACCGCCGGCAGAAAGATCCAAAGAAATACCAGGCTGGAAAACAACATGGGTCGGCTCCTGCAGATCCCCGCGGAGCCGCCGGATCCGGAGTTCCCGGGGAGGATTATTCCTAACTGTATACCACCTGCCAAAACTTGTCAACCCTGTGTACGGCTGCGTGAAATGCCGGGCGTGCCATGAAAAAACGGTCCCGTACAGCCCTGCCAATTTACTCGGAGAACGTCGGATCTCCAGCAGAAATTGGCCTGCGGTTGTGTTATTATAAAAGCGCGCATAGAGAGCAGATGCTTTACAGGACGATGCGTTTGCCTGCAGCCGTGAGAAGAAAGATATGCGAGCGCAGCTTTGCCTGCGGTAAGCGGCATCCGCTGAGATCCGGAACAACACTGCGGCTCCATGGGCTTGCGGCGGCCCGATACCGTTGATACAGGTCGGTCACCGTAAAATCGTGATCGGCTTTTTCATGCTGATTTTTAAAGGAAGCCGGCAGGATGGCGAAACGGAACCGAATCGTGTACAATAAAAAAGGTACATCGGCCACAGAAAAGGAGAGAGCGTCTCGTGCAATACAGATTCGCCCCCATGGAGGGGCTGACCGACGCGGTGTGCCGCGCGGCGCACCGCCGGTTCTGGCCGGGAGCCGGCAGCGCCGACCGGTACTACGCCCCGTTTGTTTCCCCCACAAAAGACCATATCGTGGACCCGCGCCGCCTGCGGGATATCCTGCCCGAAAACGAGCGCAACTGCGGCGTGCCGCTGGTGCCCCAGGTGCTGTGCAAAAACGCCGGGGATTTTTTGTGGATGGCCGGCGAACTGGCCGCCATGGGCTACCGGGAAGTCAACCTGAACCTGGGCTGCCCGTCCGGCACAGTGGTGGCCAAGGGCAAGGGGGCGGGCTTTCTGCGCACGCCCGTGCTGCTGGATCACTTTTTCGAGCAGGTGTTTGCCGCCGCGCCGCCCATCGCCATTTCGGTCAAAACGCGGCTGGGCATTGCCGACCCGGAGGAGTTCGGCCCGCTGCTGGAAATTTTTGACCGCTACCCCATCGCCGAGCTGATCATCCACCCCCGCGTGCAGAAAGATCTTTACAAAAACGAGCCGCGCATGGAGGTGTTCGGCCGGGCGCTGGCAAATACGCGGCTGCCCGTGTGCTACAACGGCAGCCTGAACACCGCCGGCCAGATCGCGGCCTTTGCCCGGGCCTATCCCGCCGTGCAGGCGGTGATGCTGGGCCGGGGGCTGATCGCAAACCCGGGGCTTGTGCGCCAGGCGCGCACCGGCGTGCCCACCGACCGCCCCACCCTGCGCGCGTATATGGATGCGCTGTACGAGGAATACGCCGCCGCGTTTGGCAGCCGCAAAAACGCGGTGCGCCGCATGAATGGCTTCTGGAATTATTCGCTGTGCCTGTTCGACGGCCATGAAGCGCTGGAAAAGCGCCTGCGCCGCGCCGACGAGCCGTGGGAGTACGAGGCCGTGGTGGGGCAGATCTTTGCGCAGCTGCCGCTGCGGCAGGATGCCTCCGGCGTAAAATGACCACCCGGAAAAGCGCGCTGCGCGCCCGGCCGACTTTGCGATTTTTGCTGGGCAGCGGGCGGCAAGTGTTGTGCCAAACCGACAAAAATCAAAAAAGAGAATTGTTGTATTTGACAAAACGGATAGCTTTTTTGAGAACTAACAGCAATTTTTACAATCCTTCAAGCAATTATCTCAATTTTAATTGCAAGTGTTGTCGTGTACACTAAGGCTAGCGCCAATCGGTACTCGCGTAATATTAAGGAGGATTTTGCATTATGAAAATGAACCGCAATGCCCTGAAGGACTCCGCCGCATGGGAGAAGGTCGGCGTCAAGCTGCCTGCCTATGACGTGGAAAAAATGGTCGCCGCCACCAAAGAGCATCCCATCTGGGTGCACTTCGGCGCGGGCAATATTTTCCGCGGCTTTATCGCAGCGCTGCAGCAGCGCCTGCTGAACGAGGGTCTGGCCGAAAAAGGCATCGTCGCTGCGGATACGTTTGACTACGACATCATCGACAAGATCTATACCCCGTTCGATAACCTGACCATGAACGTCACCCTGAACCCGGACGGCACCACCAGCCGCGAGATCATCGCCAGCGTGGCCGAGGGCCTGCGCGCCAACAGCGCCGACGCCGAGATGATGGCCCGCTTCAAGGCGATCTTCACCGATCCCAGCCTGCAGATGATCTCCTTTACCATCACCGAAAAAGGCTACGCCCTGTACCGCCCGGACGGCAGCCTGATGCCGGTGGTCGAGGCCGATATGAAGGAAGGCCCCGCCTCGGCCCGCCACGCCATGAGCATGGTAGCCGCCCTGCTGCTGGAGCGCTACAACGCCGGCAAGTACCCCCTGGCCGTGGTGTCCATGGACAACTGCAGCCACAACGGCGAAAAGCTGCAGGCCAGCGTGATGGCCGTGGCCAACGCCTGGAAGGACAACGGCTTTGTGGATCAGGGCTTCATCGATTACCTGAGCGACGAAAAGACCATCGCTTTCCCCTGGAGCATGATCGACAAGATCACCCCGCGCCCCCACAAGATCGTCGAGACCGCCCTGGCCGAGGACGGCATTGAGGATATGGCGCCCATCGTTACCGGCAAGAACACCTTTATCGCCGCGTTCGTCAACGCCGAGCGTCCCCAGTATCTGGTGGTTGAGGACAAGTTCCCCAACGGCCGCCCCGCGCTGGAAAAGGCCGGCGTGTACCTGACCGACCGCGAGACCGTCAACAAGACCGAGCGCATGAAGGTCACCACCTGCCTGAACCCGCTGCACACCGCCATGTCGGTGTACGGCTGCATGCTGGGCTACACCCTGATCTGCGAGGAGATGAAGGACCCCGACATCGTGGCGCTGGTCAAGCAGCTGGGCTACGTCGAGGGCCTGCCCGTTGTGGTCAACCCCGGCATCCTGGACCCCAAGGCCTTTATTGACGAAGTGGTCGAGCAGCGCCTGCCCAACCCCTTCATGCCCGATGACCCGCGCCGCATTGCCACCGACACCTCCCAGAAGGTGGGCATCCGCTTTGGCGAGACCATCAAGAGCTATTTGGCCGAGG
>CAMFSB010000166.1 GCA_945982465.1 uncultured Faecalibacterium sp.
CGCACGGATGTGCCGTCGCTGTGCAATACGCTGCTGGCCGAAGGGGCGCTGTCGGTGTCGCTGCACGCGCCCAACAATGCGATCCGCGGGCAGATGATGCCCGTCAACAATGCGTATCCTGTGGAAGTCCTGCTGCCTGCGGTGCGCCGCTACCAGCAGACGACCGGGCGGCGGGTCAGCTTTGAGTATTCCATGGTGCGCGGCGTCAACGACAGCGATGCCTGCGCCCGCCAGCTTGCGCAGCTGATCCGCGGCATGGGCGCGCATGTAAACCTGATCCCCATCAACCCGGTGGACGGCAGCCCCTATTCCGCCACCGACGCCGAAAACGTGCGCCGCTTTCAGGCAAAGCTGGAAAGCCTGGGCGTAAACGCCACGGTGCGCCGGCGGCTGGGCACCGAGATCAGCGCCGCCTGCGGCCAGCTGCGCCGCGAAGAAATGCAGCAGGGGCAGTAACGCGGCCCGCGAAAGGAGATGGACGCCATGAAACTTGCAGCGAAAACCGATATTGGCTCGGTCCGGCGGGAAAATCAAGACGATTACCGCGCCGCGCAGCAAAGCGAAAGCGAAGCGTGGGCAGTGGTCTGCGACGGGATGGGCGGCGCGCGCGGCGGCAAGATCGCGTCCCGCGTGGGGTGCGACAGCATCCAGCGCTATTTCGCCCGGAATTTTGCCGAGTGCACGCCGGGCCGGGAAAATGTCTTTCTGGCCGATGTGCTGCAATATGCCAACCGGGAGATCTACGCCATGGCCTGTAAAAACCCCGAAATGGCCGGCATGGGCACCACGGCGGTGTGCGCGCTGGTGCGCGGCGGTGTGGTGCACCTGTGCCATGCGGGCGATTCCCGCGCGTATCTGTGCCGCGGCGATACGCTGCGCCAGCTGACGCACGACCATTCGTATGTGCAGGAACTGGTGGACTGCGGCTCGATCACCCAGCAGGAGGCCGAGCACCATCCCAAAAAGAACGTGATCACCCGCGCGCTGGGGGTGGACGGGCTGGTGCGGCCGGAGTATACCGCGGAATCGCTGGCTCCCGGCGACGTGCTGCTGTTGTGCTCCGACGGCCTTTCCAACGCGGTCACCGCCGCGCAGATCCAGCACATCCTCCGCGAAACGCCCTTTTACGAGGCGCCGGACCGGCTGGTCGAAGCGGCGAACATCGGCGGCGGGCCGGATAACATCACAGCACTGCTGATCGGGCTGGAAAGCGAGGTTGCAAATGGATAATCTGATCGGGAAAAAACTGGATGGCCTGTATGAGCTGCAAAGTCTCATCGGTGCGGGCGGCATGGCCAACGTGTACAAGGCGGTGGACCTGCGCACTGGGCAGACTGTGGCCGTCAAGGTGCTGCGGGAGGAATACGCCCACGATCAGGATCTGGTGCGCCGGTTCAAAAATGAATCCAAAGCCATCTCCATCCTGAATCATCCCAACATCGTCAAGGTATACGATGTTTCGGTTTCGGAAAAACTGCAGTATATCGTCATGGAATACATCGACGGCATCACGCTCAAGGAGTATCTCAACCAGCGCGGCGGCAAGATCACCTGGCGCGAAACGGTGCATTTCATCGTGCAGATCCTGGGCGCGCTGCAGCACGCCCACGAAAACGGGGTCGTGCACCGGGACGTAAAGCCGCAGAACATCATGCTGCTGTCCAGCGGCGAACTGAAGATGATGGATTTCGGCATTGCCCGCATCTCCCGGGCCGAAAACCAGCTGGTGACCGGCAAAGCGATGGGCAGCGTGCATTATATCAGCCCCGAACAGGCCAAGGGCGATTTGACCGACGCCAAAAGCGATATCTATTCGGTGGGCGTGATGATGTACGAGATGCTCTCGGGCACGCTGCCGTTTTCGTCAGGCAGCGTGGTGGAGGTGGCCATCCAGCAGATCTCGGAAACGCCCCGCCCCCTGGCGGAACTGGCGCCCGATGTGCCCCATGCCCTGATCGAGATCACCGAGCGCGCCATGGCCAAGAACCCTGAGCAGCGCTATGCCAACGCGGCCGAGATGCTGGCGGACATCGAAAAATTCAAAAAGGACCCCGACATTTCCTTTGAGTACAAATACATGACGGATAATGAATCGGTAAAGGTGATCAATAAAGTGATGAAACAGACGAAAACCACGCCTGCGCAGACCAAAAAAACAGCAAAAGCCAAAAAGAAAAAGGGTTTTCCGTTTCTGCCTACCCTGTTCGGTATTACGGTGGCCTTTGCGATCGGCTGCTTTGTGCTGTGCAACCAGATCCTGAAAAACTCCAATAACCCCCTGTTCAGCGAAAAAGAAGACGTGATCCTGACTGATTATGTCGGTATGCAGCGCAGCGAGGTGGAAAGCGACCCGGGCAGCAAGGAGATCAAGATCGAATGGGTCGAGGAATACAGCAGCACCTACGCGGCCGGTTATGTTTACAAGCAGTCGCCGGGCGGCGGCCGCACGGTCAAGGAGGGGCAGACCATCACGCTGACGGTCAGCCTGGGCACCAAATACGTTACATTGCAGGATTATGCCAACATGGATCAGGACACCGCCGCCCAGGACCTGAAGGACCAGGGGCTGAACGTGCTGGTGGTGCAAAACGTGGATAACTCGGTGCGGGTAGGCTCGGTCATCCGCACCGACCCGGCAGCCGGCAGCACGGTCGAGGCCGACAGCACGGTGTATTTGTATGTCAGCCGCACCCAGGTGGTCACAACCACCACGGTGCCGGATGTGGTGGGCCTGTCGCTGGAGGACGCCCGCACGCTGCTCAGCTCCAAAAAGCTCTCGGTCGGCTCCATCACCGAAGAATACAGCGACGCGGTGGGCGCGGGCGTGGTGCTTTGGCAGAGCGTGGAAGCCGGCACCGAAGCCAAGATCAACAGCCGTGTGGCGCTGACCGTCTCGCTTGGGCCTGAGCCGCTGCCCAGCATTATGCCGGATCTGTGGGGCCTGACCGAAGCCGAAGCGCAGGCCAGGCTGCAGGAAGCCGGGCTGTACGGCGTGATCCGTTATGCCTACAGCGATACGGTGCAGGTCGGCCTGGTCTGCGGCCAGGATGCCACGGCGGGCACGGCGCTGCCCAACGGCTTTGGCGTCGGCGTGATCATCTCGATGGGGCGCGACCCCACGGCGCCTACGCCCACACCGGTGCCTTCGCAGCCGCCGGTGACCGACCCCACCTTGGGCGGGAACTGAGGGCGAAAAAATGCAGGGCTATATCACAAAAGGCATCGGCGGCTTTTACTATGTGAAAACGGCGGATGGCGTGCTGGAATGCAAGGCAAAGGGCGTTTTTCGCAAGCAGCGCATCACACCGCTGGCCGGCGATGAGGTCACGGTCGAAACCGAAAACGGCGGCTGTGTGATCAGCGCCATCGCCCCACGCCGCAATGTGTTCGTGCGGCCGCCCATTGCCAATCTGGATGTGCTGTTCGTGGTGGCCAGCACTACCCAGCCGGTGCCCAGCACGCTGGTGCTGGATAAGCTCACCGCCATTGCAGTGGATAAAGGAGTGCGGCCGGTGCTGGTATGCACCAAGGGCGACCTGGCCGCCAGCGATTTTTTGCAAAAGGCATACGAAAAATCGACCCTGCCGTTCATCCGGGTGGATTACGCCACGGGCGCCGGCCTGGAGGAGATCAAAGGCAGGATCGCCGGCAACCTGTGCGCGTTCTGCGGCAATTCGGGCGTGGGCAAGTCCACACTGCTCAACGCGCTGCTGCCGGAGCTGGAGCGCCAGACCGGCGAGATCAGCCAGAAGCTGGGCCGCGGGCGGCATACCACCCGTGAGGTCACGATCTTTGAAGCATTCGGCGGCCGCATTGCCGATACGCCGGGCTTTGCCAGCCTGGACACCGGCAAAGCCTGCTATATCCCCAAGGAAAATCTGGCGCTGGCGTTCCCGGAGTTTGGCCCGTATCTGGGCCAATGCCGGTTTACCGGCTGTGCGCACCGGGGCGAAAAGGGCTGCGCGGTCACGCAGGCCGTGCAAAGCGGCGCGCTGTCGCCCTCGCGCTACGCCAGCTACGCAGCAATGTACGACGAGGTAAAGGATATCAAGGAATGGGAGTTGCCCCGGGGCTGATGGGGCGGCCTGCGGCAGAGGGGGCACCCTCTGCCGCATTTTTCGGGCGGCAGCCGGGCGTGCCGGCGCTGGCCCCAAACGAAAACGAGGTGAAGCAGATGGCACGGTGTGTGATCGTATCGGCGGGCAGCCTGGATGCCGGCCTGCGGCGGCTTTTGCAGCCCGGGGATGTGGTGATCGCCTGTGACGCGGGCTACCGCGGCTGCGAAAAGCTGGGCGTGCGGCCAGACATCATCCTGGGGGATTTTGACTCCGCGCCCCGGCCGGACCAGCCGGACGTGGTGGTGCTGCCCCATGTAAAGGATGACACCGATACCCACTATGCGGCCCGGCTGGCGGCGGAAAAAGGCTTTTCCTCGGTGCTGCTGCTGGGGGCGCTGGGTGGCCGGCGCATCGAGCATACGCTGGCGAACCTGTCCACCGGGCTGTGGCTGGCCCGGCAGGGGATCGACGCGGTGCTGGCGGATGAAAACAGCCGCATCACCTATGTGCGGCCCGGCACGCCGCGCCGTTACCGCAAAGGGGAGTACCTGTACCTTTCGGTGTTCCCGGCCGAGGGCCGCGCCGGGGGCGTGTGCATCCGCGGCGCATTCTACCCGCTGGAAAACGCCGTGCTGACCAGCGAGTACCCGCTGGGGGTCAGCAACGAGTTCGTCCAGCCGGAGAACGAAGAGACCTGCCAAACGCGTATATTGCTGGTGCACGAGACATTGACACACCAAGAGCAACGATTTCCCCACCCGATGGACCCACAGGAACACAAACAA
>CAMFSB010000167.1 GCA_945982465.1 uncultured Faecalibacterium sp.
CAAGACCTTTGCGCCGGTGGTGGCCTTCATCGGCTGTATTCTGTATGTGTTTATCAAAAACCCCAAGTATAAAAACATCGGGCAGATCTTTCTGGGCTTCGGCATCCTGTTCACCGGCATGAGCCTGATGGACAGCGGCGTTGCCCCGCTGAAAGAGAGCGCGGTGTTCCAGCAGCTGTTCGTCAGCATGTCCAACCCGGTGCTGGGCCTGCTGGTAGGTATTTTCGCCACGGTGGTCATCCAGTCCTCGTCGGCCTCGGTGGGTATTCTGCAGGCGCTGTCCAGCACGGGGCTGGTCACCTTTGGGTCGGCGGTGCCGATCATTCTGGGCACCCACATCGGCACGGCGTTCACCCCGCTGCTGACGGTGGGCGGCTCCACCAAGGACGGCAAGCGCGCCGCTATGGTGCATTTGTATTTCAACATCCTGGGCAGCGTGCTGGTGCTGCTGATCATTTATCTGGTCAAGTGGACGGTGGGCATCCCGATGTGGGGCGATGTGCTGAACAAAGGCGCCATCGCCAACATCCACACCCTTTCCAGCGTGTTCGCCATGGTGCTGTTCCTGCCGTTCTCGGGCGTGCTGGCCACGCTGAGCCGCATGACCGTCCGCGACAGCGCGGAGGAAGTGCAGGAGCTGGCCATGCCCGTGCTGGACGAGCGTTTGTTCAACAGCCCGGCCGTGGCGCTGCAGCAGGCGAAAAACGCCCTGGTCAAAATGGCGCGCCGCGCCGGCCACAACCTGAACCTGTCGGCCTGCCTGCTGGAAAAGTACGACCCGGAGCTGGTGGATAAGGTGAACGTGCGCGAGAACCTGATCGACCGGATGGAGGTTTCCATCACCAACTATCTGATCAGCCTGAGCAGCCTGGAGCTGGGCGAGGCGGAGAGCCAGACCGTAAGCGAGCTGCTGAACTTTGTAACGGAATACGAACGGATCGGCGACTATTCGGTGAACCTGATGGAGAGCGCCCAGGAGCTGAACGACAAGGACGTGCATTTCAGCCCGGAGGCCTGCCGCGAGCTGGAAAAACTGAGCAGCGCGGTGGAAGAGGTCGTCGGCCTTACCATCAAAGCCTTTGAGGACACCGACATCCGCCTTGCGGTGATGGTGGAGCCGCTGGAAGAAACAGTGGACACCATGTGCGAGCTGCTGCGCAACCGGCATATTACCCGCCTGAAGGAAGGCGTGTGCCAGATCGACACCGGCGTGGTATTTTTGGACGTGCTGAACAACATGGAGCGCATCGCGGATCACTGCTCCAACGTGGCGGCCCGTCTGATCGGCATGGAAAGCGGCGAGGAGCTGGACGCCCATACGCTCAAGCAGCTGATGCACCACAGCCCCTCCAGCGAGTATCAGGCCTGCACGGCGGAATACCGCGAAAAGTATCTGCAGCCCCTGCTGGAAGAAAAGGCCTCCTGAAGCGGGGCATCTGCACGGCCTTGGATCTGACCCCGGAATAAAATCCATCCACAAAGCCCCTGCCGGTTTGGGCAGGGACCGTAAAATAATGAGACCGGCCTGCGAATCATTCGCAGGCCGGTTTTGGCAGGGGCGCTGGTGCGGCAGGAACTGGGGCCCCCTTACAAAGGCAAGTAATTAAATTCCGGTTTGCAGGTCTCTTAGTTCCCGGGTTTATTTCATAACGGAAAGCAATAGCAATATAAGAACAACCACAGCAGTTCAAACTGCTGTGGTTGTTCGCTGTTTTACGGAACCTGCATGTTCGGATGCGGCTGCTGTTTGCAGCTGCTTTGCCGGCAGAGGAGCGGCGTTACTGATGCTTGCGCAGGCTGGCGGCGATGAACGCCTTGAACAGGGGATGCGCCCGGTTGGGGCGGCTCTTGAACTCGGGGTGGAACTGCGCGCCCAAATGGAACGGGCGGCCGGGCAGCTCCACGGTCTCGACCAGGCGGCCGTCCGGGCTGGTGCCCGAAATGACCAGGCCGGCGGCCTCCATTTCGTCGCGGAAGGTATTGTTGAACTCGTAGCGGTGGCGGTGGCGCTCCCAGATCTCGGCCTCGCCGTAGCATTCGGCCATCTTGGTGCCGGGCTTCACAGAGCAGGGGTACTTGCCCAGGCGCATGGTGCCGCCCTTGGGGATGTTGCCCTGCTGGTCGGCCATCAGGGCGATCACGTTGTGCGCGCCGTCGGGCGTGAACTCGCCGCTGTTGGCGTCGGTATAGCCCAGCACATTGCGGGCAAATTCCATCACCATGATCTGCATGCCCAGGCAGATGCCAAAATAGGGCAGGTCGTTTTCGCGGGCGTACTGGGCGGCCTGGATCATGCCCTCGATGCCGCGGTCGCCAAAGCCACCCGGCACAATGATGCCGTCCACATCGGCAAAGGCCTCGGCGCAATCGGCCTGATTGGCCAGCCCCTCGCTGTCCACCCACTTGATCTCCACCTGAGAGCCGTTTTCAAAGCCGGCGTGGTACAGGCTTTCCATCACCGAAAGGTAGGCGTCGTGCAGCTTGACATACTTGCCCACCAGCGCGATGGTGCAGGTGCGGGTGCGGGTGGCAATGCGGGCGAGCATCTCGTTCCACTCGGTCAGGTCGGCCGGCGGCACGTCCAGATGCAGCTTGCGCACTACCACGTTGTCCAGCCCGTTGGTGTGCAGCATCAGCGGGCATTGGTACAGGCTGGGCATGGTCAGGTTTTCGATCACGCAGTCGGGCGCCACGTTGCAGAAGGTGCTGATCTTGCGGCGGATATCGCCGCCCACGCTGCCGTCCGCGCGCAGGATGATGATGTCCGGCGCGATGCCCATGCCCTGCAGCTCCTTGACGGAATGCTGGGCGGGCTTGGACTTGTACTCGTCCGAACCGGAGATATAGGGCACCAGCACCACGTGGATATAGCAGCAGTTTTCGCTGCCCTGCTCCAGCCCCACCTGGCGGATCGCTTCCAAAAACGGCTGGCTCTCGATGTCGCCGGTGGTGCCGCCGATCTCGGTGATGACCACGTCCGCCTGGGTCGAGGAGGCCAGGTTGTAGATATAGCTCTTGATCTCGTTGGTGATGTGCGGGATGATCTGCACCGTCTGGCCCAGATACGCACCCTGCCGCTCCTTGTTCAGCACGTTCCAGTATACCTTGCCAGTGGTCAGGTTGGAGTACTTGTTCAGGTTTTCATCGATGAAGCGCTCGTAATGGCCCAGATCCAGGTCGGTCTCGGTGCCGTCGTCGGTCACGAACACCTCGCCGTGCTGCAAGGGGCTCATGGTGCCGGGGTCCACGTTCACATAGGGGTCCAGCTTCTGGCTGGCCACCTTCAGCCCGCGGCATTTCAGCAGACGGCCCAGAGAAGCCGCCGTAATGCCCTTGCCCAGGCCCGAAACGACGCCGCCGGTCACAAAGATATACTTGGTTGCCATTTTTCAGTTCCTCCCGTTTACACACCAAAACGAGGCGAACCAGTGGAGCACGGTTCGCCTCGTGGCGAAACAACAATATTACACCTATTATACACCATCGGCATCCAAAGAATCAAGAGAATCCAGAATCTCCTGTGCGATTTCGCCGCGGCCGCGCCGGGTGTCCATGGCCTGCTTTTCAATGTAGCGGTGGGCGGCGGCTTCGGTTATTCCTTTTTGCTCGAT
This sequence comes from uncultured Faecalibacterium sp., assembly GCA_945982465.1. Taxonomy (GTDB): domain Bacteria; phylum Bacillota; class Clostridia; order Oscillospirales; family Ruminococcaceae; genus Faecalibacterium. The sequence continues at coordinate 3,612 of CAMFSB010000167.1, forward strand.
CAGGCGGCATTTGGCCCGGCTCACCAGCCGGATCTGCGCGATTTTTTCCTGCAGGCGGGCGTTTTCGGCCCGCAGGCGCGCCAGCCGGTGGTTGCCGGCCGCCGCCATGTGGACCACCTGGGCGAACAGCGCGTTGGAAAACGGCTTGGACATTACGATCACGCCGTATTCGCTGACACGGGCTTCCAGCTGCTCGGCTTCGGCGGCCTTTGCCAGCAGCAGCACACCTGCGTTGGTCTTTTCCATGGCGTCAATGCACAACTCATGCCCGAACTCGTCGGGCAGGGGCGCGTTGACGGCGATCAGTTCAAAATCAATTTCCAGCATGCGCCTGCGCGCTTCGGCGCCGCTGGGCACGATCACCGGGCGGGCGTAGCCCAGCTCCGACAACCGCTGCGAGAGGTATTCGTTGGCGCTGCTGCCTGCGCTTACGATCAGTGCACGGCCCATCGACCGACCCTCCTTTCCGATGGACGCTGGGCGGTCATACTGTCATAAAGTAGACCTGGCGCATGTACTCGGCGGGGTCGGCCGCGGCTTTCAGCTCTTCGCAGCGGCGCAGCTGGTCGGCAAAATAGCGCTCCGCCAGCCCGCCGGGCAGCGTTTCGCGCACAAACTCGCTTTCGGAGGCGATGCGCACGGCCTGCTCCAGCGTGTCGGGCAGCGCTTCCAGCCCCTGCGCCTGCCCGGGCGAGAACAGGTCGCGGTTGACCGGCGCGGCCAGCGGCAGCTTCCGTTCAATGCCGTCCAACCCGGCGGCCAGGATCATGGCAAAGGCCAGGTACGGGTTGCAGGACGGGTCGGGCCCGCGCAGCTCCATGCGGCAGCTTGCCCCGCGCACGGCGGGGATGCGCACCAGCTGGCTGCGGTTCTGGCGGCTCCAGCTTACATAGCGGGGCGCCTCACAGCTGCCAAACCGGGCATAGCTGTTGGGAATGGGGTTCAAAAACGGGGTGATCTCCCGGGCACGGCGCATTACGCCTGCAATGAAATTGCCCGCGATGGAATCGGGCGCAATGTCGCCCTCAAACAGGTTTTTGCCGTCCCGGTACAGGCTGATGTTGATGTGCAGGCCGCTGCCGCTGGCATGGGGGAAGGGCTTGGGCATAAAGCTGGCATAGGCCCCGTGCTGGGCCGCCCGCCCCGTGCCCGCCGGCCGGCAGGACAGGAGGGTGTCCGCCGCCTCCCGCGGGGGGCGG
>CAMFSB010000168.1 GCA_945982465.1 uncultured Faecalibacterium sp.
GAATAGACAGCCGACGAAATCGGCGACAAAGCCGACCAGCGCGCCGGGCAGCGGGCGCTGTGCTGCCTTCAGCATCCCGCACAGCACCAACGCCAGATTTCCCCCGGCGGAATCGCCCGCGGCGATCACGTTTTGGGCGGCATAGCCTTCCTGTTCCAGATAATCCCAGGCGCGCAGGGCATCTTCGGGCGCCGCGGGATACGGGTGCTCCGGAGCCAGGCGGTATTCAAAGGTCAGCACATCAAAGCCGGTGGCATCCGCCAGCTTGGAGGCGAGCACGCGGGAATAGCCCAGATTGCCGCTGGTATACCCACCGCCATGGCAGTACAGGATCGCATGCCGGCGGCGGTGCGGTTTTTCGGGCCGCGCCCAGGCGCAGGCCATGCCGGAAAGGTCAAACTCCGTCCATTCCAGGCCCGACAGGTTAGCCGTCAGCCGGCCCAGAATGTCCTGCCCTTTGCGTTGGCGCTCCAGTTCTTCCGGCGACATGCTGTCGGGCATGTTGGCGCTGTGCAGCGCTTTCAGCGCGCGCATCAGCGGGTCCAGGTGCGGTTCCTCCCGTTTTTTGCGCCAGCGTTTTCTGGCGTTCAGGCGTTGGTCGTTGTGTATGCGTCGCAAACTTTTGCCCTCCTGCAAAACTGTCGATTTTTGAATAGTATAACACATCCGCCCGGTTTTGTGTAAAGAAAAAGGTTTTGGGGAAAGATTAGCCCGGGGCCAAGCCTTGCAGCCCGGTCCGCCGCGTGCTACAATATTTTTTAAAGAGGGGAGGGCACGACGCCATGAACAAGCCGCCGAGAAAATGGTACCGGCTCGACAACGCCGGCCTGATGTATTCCTCGCTCCAGCAGGAGCGTTATTCGGCCATTTACCGGATCTCCGCTGTGATGGAACAGCCTGTGGACCCGCAGGCGCTGCAGCGCGCCATTGACAAGACCATGCCGCGGTTCCCAACCTTTTCGGTGCGCATGCGCCGCGGCTTGTTCTGGTACTATTTTGAGCCCAACGACGCGCCCGGCCCGTTTGTCAAAAAAGATATTTCCGACCCCTGCCAGCCCATTCGCTACAACGAGGATAACGGCTGGCTTGTCCGTTTTTACGCCTACAAGCACCGTATTTCCATCGAGTGCTTCCATGCGTTGGCGGATGGCTCCGGCTCGCTGACCTTTTTCCGCACGCTGCTGGCGGTGTATCTGCGAGAGATCGGCGTAGATGTGCCCAGCGGCGGCGGCGTGCTGGACATCAGCGAACCGCCCCGCCCCGAGGAGCAGGAGGATGCCTACGCCCGCTACGCAGCGCGGCGCACGGCTTGGCGCGCGCCGCGGCATAAAGCCGCTTACCAGAACGTCGGTACGCCGGAACCGTTTTATACCTTTCATGTAACGATGGGCTTTGTGCCGGTGGATCAGTTGCATGCTAAAGCGCGCGAATACGGCGCCTCGATCACCGAGTACCTGTCCGCCGTTCTGATCTGGGCCATTCTGGAAAAGCAAAAACAGGAAAAGCCCTACCGGGAACGGCCGGTGGCTTTGGCGGTGCCGGTCAATCTGCGCGGGCTGTTCCCCTCGGAAACACTGCGCAATTTTATCATTACCGTCCGCCCGGTGATCGACCCGGCGCTGGGGGACTATACGTTCCCGGAAATTGTGGCGCAGGTTCATCATTATCTGAGGCTGCATGCCACACGGCAGGAGCTGCGCGCCATGATCACCGGCAATGTGCGCGTTCAGTCGAACCGGCTGCTGCAGCTAGTTCCGGTTTTTATCAAAAACCCAGTGATCCTGCTCAATTACCGGCTGCGCGGCACGCGGCCTTATTCCGCCACCTTTACCAATCCAGGCGTATTCAAGGTACCGGCCGCCATGCAGCCGCACATCCGGCACATGGAGGTCGTGCTAGGGCAGGCTACTATCCCGCGGGTGCATTGCGCGTCCATCAGCTACGGGAACCAAATGGAGATCACCTTTGCCGGCACGCTGAAAGAGACCGATACCGAACGGGAATTTTTCCGTTTTCTCGTACGCGAAGGGCTGCCCGTCCATGTGGAAAGCAACCGCACCGAATAAGACGAAAGGGGAATGACCCATGTCCTATTGTGTCCATTGCGGCGTTGAGTTGAACGCCGCCGCAAAAGCCTGCCCGCTTTGCCATACACCGGTAGTCGACCCCAGCCAGCTGCAGCTTCCGGCCAGCTCGCCCTATTTTCCGACCCGGCCTACCGTGGTAGAGCCGGTTTCGCGCAGCGAAGCGGCTTTGCTGCTTTCGGTCATGCTGATCAGCGCCGCAGCGGCCTGCGGCATCCTGAACCTGTTCCTCAAGCCGGGGATAGGCTGGTCGCTGTATGTGGCGGCCGCGGCCGTCACGCTGTGGATCTGGTTTGTTCTGCCGCTGCTGATCCGAGGCATGCCGATGTTTTTGCGGCTGACGCTGGACGTATTTGCCATTGGGCTGTATGTCTACTTGGTATCGATCGACGTGAACGGTTGCGAATGGTTTTACGGGCTGGCGCGTCCCATTATTCTGCTGGCCGGCATCATCTCGTTTGTGCTGGGCTTTTTCCTCAACCAGAAGCACATCTCGATCCTTTCATCCATCGCGCTGCTGATCGGGGCGGCCGGGCTGTTCTGCCTGGGTGTGGAATATTTCATCGACCTTTATCTGCTGAACCTCTGGGAGCCGGGCTGGTCGCTGGTCGTGCTGACGATATGTGTGGCACTGATTGTGCCGCTGCGGGTCATCCGCCGCACGCCGTCCCTGCGGGAAGAAGCGCGCCGCCGGTTCCATTTGTAAACATCGCTCGCTTGATACGATACAGAGAGATACTGCCATGAAAGATGGAAAACTGAAAACCGTATATGTATGCACTTCCTGCGGCGAAACCAGCCCGCGCTGGCTTGGGCGCTGCCCCAGCTGCGGTGCATGGAACACCATGGAGGAAGATGTGGAGCAGCAGCCCGCCAAAGCCGCCCCAAAGGCGGGGGGCGGCGCCGCACGGGCGGAGGGCGTTACCAGCCTGACTGCCCGCCGGCTTTCGGAGATCGGCATGACCGAAGAAAAGAGCCGCATCATCACCGGCATCAGTGAACTGGACCGGGTGTTGGGCGGCGGGATTGTGCTGGGCGGCGTTGTGCTGCTGAGCGGCGAGCCGGGTGTGGGCAAATCCACCATGCTGCTGCAGCTGTGCGGCGCGATCTCGATGGAGCACACGGTCTTGTATGTGACCGGCGAGGAGTCCGTGCGGCAGGTCAAGCTGCGTGCCGCCCGGCTGCATGTTCCGCAGGAAAATATCTTTCTGGTTGCCGAAACGGATGTGGATGAGATCTGCGGGCTGATCGAAAAGACCAAACCGGAACTGGTGGTGATCGATTCGATCCAAACCATGCGCTGCATGGATCTGAACTCGTCCTCCGGAACGGTCAGTCAGGTAAAGGAAAGCACCGCGCGGTTTTTGGCCGTGGCAAAAAGCAAGGAGATCCCGACCTTTTTGGTGGGCCATGTAAACAAGGACGGCGCCATTGCCGGCCCGAAGGTGATGGAACACATCGTAGATACGGTGCTGTATTTTGAAGGGGATAAAATGCTGCCGTACCGCGTGCTGCGCGCGGCCAAAAACCGCTACGGCAGCACCAACGAGATCGGCATGTTTGACATGACCGGGCAGGGCCTGGCGGAAATTGCCAACCCCTCGCAGCAGCTTTTGGAAGGGCGGCCGCTGGGTGTATCCGGCAACTGCGTGGCCTGTACCATGGAGGGCACGCGCTCGATTTTGAGTGAGATCCAGGCACTTGTTACCAAATCGAATTTTCCGTCGCCGCGGCGTGCCTGCTCGGGGTTTGATTACAACCGAATGAGCCTGCTGGTTGCCGTACTGGAAAAACGTGCCGGTTTCTTTTTTGGCACGCTGGACATCTATGTCAACGTGGTAGGCGGCCTGACATTGAACGAAACAGCCTGCGATCTGCCGATGGCGCTGAGCATTGTATCCTCGCTGCTGGATGTACCCATCGGCGACAAGACAATTGCCATCGGCGAACTTGGCTTGGGCGGCGAAGTGCGCAGCGTGCCGAATCTGGAGCTGCGCCTGCGCGAAGCGGAACGGATCGGCTTTGAGGTTGCGATCGTCCCGCAGGCCGCGCTCAGGCATGTGGAGGCGGCGGAATACCCGGGGCTGAAGCTGATTGGTGTGACGTATATCAACGATGCGGTCAATGTGTTAAGAGGGCCGCAGTGCTGAAACAAGATTCCGGGCCAAACCCCACAGCCGGCACGCGGGATTCAGGTGCGAACTAAATGCAGATAGAGGGAACGCCGCTTGAATCAGTACTGGATTTTTGATATATTCTATTTCGTATAATCGAGATTAAGCGAAATAAAGGGGAGTGTTTTCAAAGCAATGTCCGCCTATTTTGACCCCATCCACCCGGATCTGAACGTTCGCCACAGTGATGTGTGCGAATCTGTAAACAACTATTTGCACTATGTGGCCGTCATCAAAGGTCATTCCTTGCAAACAGCGTTCAACTATTATATTGATCTGCGCGATTTTTTTCAGTATCTGGTCGTCCAGCGCGGCCTGTGCGCCCAGGATCGTTTAAAGGAGTTTGACTGGAACCAGATCGATGACGCCTTTTTGCAAACCATTACCTCCGGCGATATTTTTGAATTTTTGTTCATGCTGCAGCGCCAAAAAAACTGCAAGGCTTCCACGCGCAACCGGAAGCTGAGCGCGCTGCGGGGGTATTTCAAATATCTGGTCAACAGCGTCAACGTTCTGGTCAGCGATCCCGC
>CAMFSB010000169.1 GCA_945982465.1 uncultured Faecalibacterium sp.
TTTGCGAAAATTCACAAGAGAGGGGCCGGCGGTCTCCGTCCGACTTCACCGCAGTGAAGTGAACCCAGCCCCCGGCGGGGGCAACCGAATTACATAAAAAACACCTACTGAAAATCAGCAGGTATTTCATCCTAGATATGGGTTTCGGTTTCATCCAGCACTTCTTCCGGTTCCCCAAACAAGATGGTCATATAGTCTCTCTTCGCCATGATAATTCGAATGAATTCAATATAACCTTCGCGTACACGGTAGAACGCTTTGTATTTCTTGTAGTTTACAGAATAGAATCCAGTAAATAGCCCCCGGTATTGAAGCGGTATCCCGGAAAAGGGGAACAGCCTCTTGGCAGCGATTTCTTCAATAAACGCGTCAACATATCGATCGGCGATATCGTAGTTCTTTGAGGCTTCATACACACCATCCCATACGGCATCCATGTCCCGCATGGCCTGCGGTGTGTACCGTACCGAATCGTTCATCTCTGCTCATTCCTTCTGTTTTGGAAGTGATTTCTGAGTTCCTCTTCTGCAATCCAGCCTTCCTCTTCTGCAGAACGAATGCCGGCATTCAGTTCACACATCAGCCGAATCATAGCTTCTGCCTTTTGGAAGTTTTCTTCATCCTTCATATCACGGATGCTGTAAGCACCATGACCATTCCGTGTCAAATAAACGGGAGAGCCGACAGCCACTTTATCAAGAACGCTGCCATAGTTGCGAAGATCAGATACAGGAGCAATCGTAGGCATATCATTCACCCTTTCGATCAATTTGTAGAACCAGTATAGCATATTATATGCGCAACCGCAAGCTGCATTCTACAAATTCATCGAAACCTATGCTCCCGTCCAAGAAATCAGTAGCCGTAGGTCGGCCGACTGTCCTCGCGCCCTGTTTTGATGTTGTGGTGGTGCGCGCACAGCCCATGTCAGTTGCTCCGATCCCAGAACAGCTTCTGGTCACCGCGATGCGGTACGATGTGATCGACCACCGTTGCCTTGGTGTACCGCCCCAGCTATGCTCCTGTGTCAATCTGACCTCCGTTTCGACGTATCTGTTCCCGGATTGAGGAATCACATATAGCGCCCCTCATACCGTCCGTCCTTGCGCTTGTGGATGTTTTCGCCATGTTTTGCCATTGTGTGGTTCCTCCTGTCTGTCTGACCCGTTTGTTGACCCCTTATCACCCACAGCCGCGGGGAGGGACCTGCCCATTATAAATAAAAACAATGGTGGAACGAACATTCCGCTTGCTGTAAAAACGTGCAGAATGAGCGTTCTGTATTGAAATTCCGGGCTATATGTGCTAAAATCAGGGCGTAAATGAGGGTTTTTATGTTAAAAGGCAGGTATCCGCCATTTTCCAAATGGCGGATACCTGCCTTTTTATTGTTACGCTTCCTTCCGGCAGAATGTAAAACAGCCTATTGACTACCGACCGATAGGTAGTTATACTGAGAGCAGAACATTTACACAGAGGCAAAGGAGCAGCAGTAATGGATCGTGGAAACACAAAGCAGGAAATCCTGGACGCGGCACTCGACCTGTTTTCGGTCAAGGGCTTTGAAGCGACCAGCCTTTCCATGCTCGCAGAGGCCGTGGGGATCCGCAAGGCCTCGCTGTACAGCCATTTTGAAAACAAGCAGGCGATCCTGGACGCGCTTGTGGATCAGGTTCTGACGCAGTATCGGGAGCATTCCATTTTTTCCCGCGCGGGCCGGGAAGGGCTGGCCAACACGCCCGACGCTGCGGCGCAGGTGATCCAGGGGCAGATCCGATATATCCTCCACGACCCCACCATCAGCCGGGCGCGGAAAATGCTGGTGATCGAGCAGTTCCAGAATCCGGAGCTGGCAAAGCTGCTGACAAAGCAGAACTACACCGATGTGCTGGAATATTTTACCGGGATGATCGCCTCCCTGATCCGGCAGAATGTCCTGACGGGCAGCGACCCCGGGCTTATGGCGGCCCAGTTCTGCCTGCCCATTTCGGTGTGGATCAACCTGTGCGACCGGGAGCCGGAGCGCGAGGCAGAGGTCATGGAGCTGATCCGCCGGCACATCGAGCAGTTTTTCCGGCTGTACCAGCCAAAGGAGCGTTGACCGCATGAGCAAGTACGATGCGCTGTGGGCATGGATCCGGCAAAACGGAACGGCCCGCTTTACGCTGACCTTTGCCCAGATCGAGCAGGTCACCGGGTTTCCCCTCGACCATTCTTTCCTGACGTATAAAAAGGAATTGGCTGCCTATGGCTATCAGGTGGGCAAGATCTCGATGAAAGGGCAGACCGTTGCTTTTCAGAAAACGGAACCCGCGGAAACGCCCTGAGCCAGCGCCGGAAAAACCATGTGCCGGGCAAACGATTGGGGGAAAGGCAATGCACAACACCATGCTCGCAAAACTGACGGCGAAAGACGACCCGGCCTCCTGCGCTTTTATGGAAAGGATCGTGTCCGAAAGCCAGACCGAAAGCCTGTGGTACCGGTATTTTGAGGATTTTGTATCGCTGCTGGACCACCCGAAATCGCTGGTGCGCAACCGGGCACTGCGGCTCCTTGCGGCCGCGCTGCCGGCCGCCGGCGCGCAGCACGAACACCTAGAATCTGAACACATCCGGGCAAAAGAAACACCTATCTTCCACCGCGGCTCCTTTGTAGAATACATGGTAGAGACGGTCCGGGGCCGCCGCGCAAAACGCCGCCACAATGGGGAGGGATTCCATGAACAAGCATCCTAAAAAGCGCCTGCTCCAATGGGCCTGCGGCTGCCTTGCCGCCCTGCTGGTGCTTTCTGCCGCAGGCGCGTGGGCGATGTTCGGTCCCCTGGTCACGGCGGCCAACAGCATCAAAAAGCTGGAGGACGGCCTGTACTGCATGGAATACAGCGGCGATTACGGCTTTGACAAGTTCCTTGCTGCGGGCGGCGCCGCCAGCGACGGCGAAGTGGCGCAGTATCTGGTATCGTTTTTATCCCGCGGCCTGCTGCGGGCCGACAGCAGTGTACAGACCGGGGCGTTCGGCTGTTCCGCCATCTGCACGCAGGACGCACACGGCATCACGTTTTTCGGGCGCAACTACGACTGGAGCCAGTGCCAGGCCATGATCGTACATACCAAGCCCCAGAACGGCTACGAATCCATTTCGACCTGCTGTTTGGATTTTCTGGGTTTTGGCGAGGGGTATGCGCCCGACGGCTCGATGATGGAGCGCATACCGACGCTGGCCGCGATCTATGTGCCGCTGGACGGCATGAACGAAAAAGGGCTGGTCGTGGCCGACCTGATGGCCGGCGATCACGTTGAGACCCATCAGCAGACCGGCCGGCCCGACCTGACCACCACCACCGCCATCCGCCTTTTGCTGGACAGGGCGGCCGATGTGGACGAAGCCATCGCCCTTTTGCTCCAGTACGACATGCACTCGTCCATCGGCGCGGCGCATCACTTTGCGCTTGCGGACGCCAGCGGCAAAAGCGTGGTGGTGGAATATGTCGACGGCGAAATGCTGGTCACCGAAACCAGGGTCGTCACCAACCACTATCTCAGCGATTGCAGCAAGCAGGGCGTGGGTTCGGCGCAGTCGCACCTGCGGTACGACACCCTCTGCGCTTATTCCGGCCCGGCCGGCGAACGGGAAGTGCGGGATCTGCTGGAATCCGTGGCGCAGAAAAACTACCCGCAGACCGAAGGCAGCTACGAAAAGACCATGTGGAGCATTGTGTACTGCCCGGAGGGTCGGTGCGCCGATTTCTACTTTGCCGAGCAATACAGCTCCGGCTATGGGCTGCTGCTGCAGGAAAAGGGCAGCTTTATCAAGCGCGAAACAGGCTGATCCCCCCAAGCGCCACAGGCGAAACAGACTGCTTTGGGACCAGCGCGCACGCGGCGGGCCGCGGCGCGCGGCATAAAACCGGCACGCCGCAAGCGTGCATCGGATCCAGGAGGAAACGAACATGGAAGCTGTATTTGAATTTACGCGCGCAGCCCTGCCGTGGGTTGCGGTCGGGCTGCTGCTGGCGGTGTTTGCCGCCAGGAGCGCGCGAAAAAACCAAAAGCAGGACCCCGGCGAAAATTACGGGACCGAGGGAATGTGCCTGGGCATGTGCATGGGCACCGCGATCGGCGCTTCCCTGGGCAACAACACCGGCCTTGGCATCTCCCTCGGCATGCTGATCGGCCTGGCCATCGGTACCTGCATCAAAAAGGAGGATCGCCACAACGGCCATGACGAACAATAAAAGCTGGCTTCCCCTGCTGGTCGTGGCGGGGATCGCCCTGCTGCTGCTCGGCTACAACCGGGAGGGCTTTACCGGCAGCTGTGTCAAAAACCCGGACGCCTATCTGCTGGACATCGAGCAGATGAACGGCACGGATGTGCACACGCTGGAGCTTGAGGCGGGCAGCGTGCTGAAGATCCGCTTTGAAGCGGCGAAAGGCTCGCTGTACATGGAGATCAACGCGCCGGACGGCACCTTGCTTTACCGCGGCAACGGCAAAGGGCCTGCCGATTTTACCGTAAACATTACGCAAACCGGCGTTTATACGGTGGTCGTGGAAGCGCGCCACGCAAAAGGGACCATCCACGTCCGGCTTGCGTAAGCTCCCGCCGGGCCCGGTCAAGACAAGGAGAGACAAATGAACGTTACTTATGAGCACAAGCCCGCTATGACCCTGATCGGTTATTCCACCCTCATCCGCCCGGAGAAGGGCTATGCCAAATGCCCCGCGTTCTGGGAGGAAGAGTACCGCTGCAAATATGCACGGCTCTGGCAGACTA
>CAMFSB010000170.1 GCA_945982465.1 uncultured Faecalibacterium sp.
GCGCCGCGCCGGCGGACGCGGCCCGGCCCCCCCGGCGGGACCAGCCGGCCCCCCGCCCCCACCCGCCCACCGGCCCCCGGTGGATCTGCCGCGGCGCGCAGACCGCCTCGGGCAAAACGCTGGCCGCCGACGCTGTGCTGGTGGCCACGGGCGGGGTCAGCTACCCCGCCACCGGCTCCACCGGCGGCGGCTACCGGCTGGCGCAGCAGGCGGGGCACAGCATCGAGCCGCCGGTGCCCAGCCTGGTCAGCCTGGTGTCGCCGGATACCGACTGCAAAAAGATGATGGGCCTTGCGCTGAAAAACGTGACCCTGACGCTTTTGGAAGACGGCAGGCCGGTCTTTTGCGAGCAGGGTGAGATGCTGTTTACCCATTTCGGCATCAGCGGGCCGCTGACGCTTTCGGCCTCGGCCCATCTGGGCGATCTGAAGCGGCACCGCTATGTGGCCGAGATCGACTTGAAGCCCGCGCTGGACGACCAGCAGCTGTACGACCGCGTCACGCGGGATTTTGCGCTGCTGGCAAACCACGCGGCCCAGGGCGCGCTGGCAAAGCTGCTGCCGGCCAGCATGCAGCCGGTGGCCGTGGCGCGCTGGGGCGTGGACCCTGCCACCAAGGCCAACCAGATCACCCGCGAGCAAAAGCAGCAGCTGGTGCGGCTGCTCAAGCACTGGCAGGTGCCCATCGGCGCCCGGGGCGATCTGGCCCACGCGGTGATCACCTCGGGCGGCGTGTCCGTGCGCGAGGTGGACCCCAAAACCATGCAGAGCAAGCTGGCCGCGGGGCTGTATTTTGCGGGCGAGGTGCTGGATGTGGACGGCTACACTGGCGGCTACAACCTGCAGGTCGCCTGGTGCACCGCCCAGGCCTTTGCCGCCCACCTGCCTGCATCGCAGCCGTAAACGGTTCAGCGAAAGGGGAAAATTGAGCGATGCACAAAGCGGAAATAATCTGCAAATGGCTGTTCTGGGCCACGGCCGCTGCCGCCGTCGTGTACGGCGCGGCGGGCATGGCGGGCATTCTCACCTCGCCGCTGACCGGCTTTCCCTGGTGGGCGGCGTGGGCGTATGCCGCGCAGCTTTTTTTGCTGCCGCTGCTGGCCGAGGGCGCAGCGTGGGCGCTGGTGCGCCGCATCAACAAGACCCGCGCTGCGCGCGCGGAAGAAAAGTGAGGGAAAAACCATGATCTCTGTTGCCATCGACGGGCCTTCCGGGGCCGGTAAATCCACCCTGGCCAAGCGCTTGGCCAAAGAACTGGGCTATGTGTATGTGGACACCGGGGCCATGTACCGTTCCATTGGGCTATACACGCTGCGCTGCGGGCAGGACCCGGCCGACGCGGCGGCCGTGGAGGCGCTGCTGCCGCAGATCTCCCTGCGGCTGGCGCTGATCGACGGAACGCAGCATATCTATCTGAACGGGGAGGACGTGTCCGAAGCCATCCGCGCCGAAAACGTGGGCATGGCGGCCTCGGCGGTGGCCGTGCACCCGGCGGTGCGCTCGTTTCTGCTGGAGCAGCAGCGCGGCCTGGCCCGCACGCAGAACGTGCTGATGGACGGCCGCGACATCGGCACGGTGGTGCTGCCAAACGCCACGGTCAAGGTGTTTTTGACCGCCAGCGCCGAATCGCGGGCGCAGCGCCGCTGGAACGAGCTGCGGGAAAAGGGCAGCAGCGACGACTACGACACCGTGCTGGCCGATATCCGCCGGCGCGACTACCAGGACAGCCACCGCGCCGCCGCCCCGCTGCGCCAGGCCGCGGACGCCGTGCTGCTGGATACCTCCGAACTGGATCTGGAGCAGAGCTTTGCGGCTCTGCGGCGGATCGTCGAACAGGGCGCGGCGGGAAAATAAAGCCGCCGCCCGCGGCCGGACATCCCGGCGCGGTCATCAAAATACAATCAGGACGTGAAGGTATGCTGTATTATATTCTGCTGCCCATTGCGTGGCTTTTGTGGCACATCGGCTTCCGCATCCAGGTCATCGGGCGCGAAAACCTGATCCGGGACCGGGGGTTCATCCTGGCGCCCAACCATGTTTCCGCCATCGACCCGGTGTTTGTGATCATCGCCCGGTTTTGGGGTAAAAAAATGCGGGTGTTCGCCAAGCGTGAGCTGTTTGAGATCAACGCCTTTCTCACATGGTTTTTCCGGCAGATGGGCGGCGTGGCCGTGCGCGGCGCCGGCAAGGATGAAAAAGAGGTGGTGGACCGCACCATCGAAGAATGCCGCGCCGGCCGCGGGCTGCTGATCTTCCCCGAGGGCACCCGCACGAAAGACGGCGCCATCGGCAGCCCCAAAAGCGGGGCGTTCGTGGTGGCGGCTGCGGCGGGCGTGGACCTGATCCCCTGCCGCATCCTCTACGACACGCCCGACGGCCGGATGCGCCTGTTCTGCCGGGTGCGGGTGGTGTTCGGCGAGCCGATCCCGGCTGCAGCCCTGGCGATGGAGGGCAAGCGGGACATCAAAAAGCTCAAAGCGGCCAAACAGCTGCTGGTGCAGCGCTGGGATGAGCTGTACCAGCGCAATCATTTCCCCGAAAGGAAGAGCGCATGAACATTCTGCTTGCCAAAACCGCCGGCTTCTGCTTTGGGGTGGACCGGGCGGTCAAACTGACCTATCAGCTGCTGGAGCAGGGGGCAAAGGTGGCCACCCTCGGCCCGCTGATCCATAACCCCCAGGTGGTGGCCGATTTGTGCGCGCGCGGCGCGGTGGTGGCCGATACACCGGCCGCTGTGCCGCCCGGGTACGAGCTGGTGATCCGCAGCCACGGCGTGCCCCGGAGCGTGTACGACGCGCTGGAAGCGCGCGGCGTGTGCTACCACGACGCCACCTGCCCGTTTGTGGCCAAGATCCACCGCATCGCCCAACAGGCCGAAGCCGCCGGCGCGGTGCTGCTGGTGGCCGGCGACGCCGACCACCCCGAGGTGCAGGGGATCGTGGGCCACACCGAGGGCGACGTCTTTGTATTCGGCGATCTGGAGGCGCTGAAGCGCTGGAAAGGCCCTCAAACACCCCAAAAACCGATTTTTGCGGTTGCTCAGACAACATTTCAGGTAACAAAATGGCGGGAATGTTCTGAGTTTCTAAAAAAAAGCTATACAAACGCCCAAATTTTTGATACAATATGTAACGCGACGTGGGCGAGGCAACAGGAAGCGGAAGACCTCAGCCAAAAATGCGACATCATGGTCGTCATTGGCGGTCATCATTCTTCCAACACCCAAAAGCTGGTCAAGGTCGCCGCGAAGCATACTCGTGCCGTAACGGTCGAAACAGCGAGCGAACTTCGGCCCGAATGGTTCGGGAATGTAAAAACGGCGGGCGTAACAGCTGGGGCTTCTACGCCATCGTCTATTATTGAGGAGGTACTTAACAGTATGAGCGAAGAAATCAACGACAGCATGAGCTTTGAGGAGATGCTTGCCGCATCCGAGGAAAAGCGTGTTCATGCAGGCAGTATTGTGAAAGGAATCGTGACCAGCATTTCGGCCAATGAGATCCAGGTGGACATCGGCGCGAAGCAGACCGGCTTTGTCAAGCTGAGCGAGCTGACCGATGATTCCGGCGCAAAAATCGAGGATCTGGTCAAGGTTGGCGACGAACTGGACCTCATCGTCGAAAAGGTTATGGATCAGGATGGCGTCATCCAGCTCTCCCGCAAGAAGCTCGCATCTCGCAAGGGCATGGAAGAGATCGCCAAGGCCGCTGAATCCGGTGAGGTCGTCGAGGGCGACGTGACCGAATCCAACAAGGGCGGCGTGGTCGTTACCGTCAAGGGCGCCAAAGTCTTTGTTCCCCGTTCGCAGGCCACCATGCGCCGCGACGAGGATTACACTCAGCTGGTGGGCAAGCATGTCCGCCTGGTGGTCACCGAGTGCTCGGGCCGCAAGGTCGTGGGCAGCATCAACAAGGTCACCGCGGAAGAAAACAAGGCCAAGCGCGATTCCGTCTGGGCCATCGTGGAAGCTGGAATTGTATACGACTGCACCGTCAAGAGCCTTACCTCCTACGGCGCCTTTGTGGACATCGGCGGCGTGGACGGCCTGTGCCACATCAGCGAGTTGAGCTGGAACCGCATCAAGCATCCGTCTGAGGTCGTTTCCGTGGGCGACAGCATCAAAGTCTATGTCAAGGACATCGACACCGAGAACCACAAGGTCTCCCTGGGCTACAAGAAGGCCGAGGAGAACCCCTGGGAGCAGCTCAAGACCAGCTACCCCATCGGCAGCACCTTCCATGCGCCGGTGGTGTCCATCACCAAGTTCGGTGCGTTTGTGCGCATCCTGCCCGGTGTGGACGGCCTGGTGCACATCAGCGAGATCAGCAATGAGCGCGTGGAAAAGGTCAGCGACGTGCTGAAGGTCGGCGATATGGTCGATGTGAAGCTGCTGGATGTGGACTTCGACAAGAAGCGCATCAGCCTGTCCATGAAGGCTCTGCTGAACGACGACGCTGAGTAATCAGCCCGCAGCATAGTCTCATCAGACACAATGCGAACTACAGCCCCGTTGCCGGGAAAACGGCGGCGGGGCTGTTTTTGTTAACAAAGCCATGATGAAATTCTTCAAAAAGCACTGGGAAGTGCTCAGTTACCTGATCTTTGGCGTGCTGACCACCCTGCTGAATATTGTGCTGTACGCGCTGTTCAGCCGGCTGTTCGGCTATACCGCCGCCAACAGCTGGGGCAATGTGCTGGACAATGCCTTGTGCATCCTGTTTGCCTACTGCACCAACCGCGCGTTCGTGTTCCGCAGCAAGACCACCGGCAAAG
>CAMFSB010000171.1 GCA_945982465.1 uncultured Faecalibacterium sp.
GTGCTGCGGCGTTTGCTGCAACGTTAGTTATTATACCGATGCACACCCCGCTTGTCAAGCAATTTTTTTGATTTTTTCCTCTTTTTTTCGTCCGGCCGCAGCGTTGCTCAAAGAACCGCGCAGCTGCGGCATAAATTGCCCGCCGGTGCGCGCAGCGCCGGGACGGGGAGCGTTTTTGTTATGTTTTTTTACTTTACTCTTGACAAACACGCAAAAATCCGCTAACATAAATAAGCGCCCTTTACGGGCGAAAATCAGAAAGGGGCATAGCTCAGCTGGTAGAGCAGCGGTCTCCAAAACCGCGTGCCGAGGGTTCGAAACCTTCTGCCCCTGCCAAAAAAAGCACTTGAAGCGCCGGTACGGCGGCTTCAAGTGCTTTTTTGTTTACCGCCCCTGCCGTCCGCTCCGGCATGGGCGGCTCAGCAGAAAGCGTCAGCCGGCGGCTTTACGGCTGCCGCCCCGGCAAAGGCAGCGCGGGCATGAATCAGGCACTTTTCGCATCCAGCCCCAGGCTTGCGCCCAGCGCGGCCATGGTGGACACATCCCCCTCGGTCATGGGGCCGATGTCCAGCGTGCCCACCACGTACAGGCCAAGCGCATCGGCCCGATCCACCCGCTTGCGCAACTCCCCGCGCGGGGCAGGGCCCAACCGCTGGGTCTTTGTCGTGCGGGGCTCGCCGGTGCCCGGGGGCGTGGGGGCCGGGCTGCTCCCGCTGCCAGCCCCAGGCCGGCCGGCCGTCTCACTCCCACCACCGGACACGGTATGTCCGGTGGCCAGCGCGCCGGTCACAAAGGCCGGGTAGTCTTTGTAAGCCCGATCCTGGTCCACATTGCCGGCGATGCCGTCGGCTTTGCCGGTGCTGCTGTACTGCCACAGGCCATAGGGCAGCTTGCAGGTGCACTTGCTGCCGTACTGCGCTGCCCACACATCATAGGCGCGCAGGCGGTCGTAGTCCAGGCGGTTGTTCACCATGTCGGTGCTGGCGTACAGCCCGCAGTACCGGCCCGACGCGGCCAGCACGGCCAGCGCCTGCAGCACCTTGTCGGTGCGCTCGGCCTTGCTCAGGCCCGTAATGCTGCGCTCGTACTCCACATCGTACCAGATGCCGTACTGCAGCGTTTTGCCCTGCACGGCGGCCACAAAGGCCGCGGCCTCCTGCGCCGGTGCGGCCTGCTGCCAGTAGGCGTACCAGTACGCGCCCAGCGGAATGCCCCGGGCCGACGCGGCCGCGTAGTTGGCCGCAAAGGCGGGGTCGATGGTATTGGCGCCGTAGCCGGCGCGCAGGATCACAAAATCCAGCCGCCCGGCTTTGTGGGCGGCGGCCAGCTTGTCCCAGTCCGGCGCGCCCTGCCACTTGGAAATGTCAATGCCCTGTTTCAATGTGCTCATGCCCTATCCTTTCTTCCGGGTCACAGACCCAGCTTGTGCAACTGCTCCTCAATGTAAGTGCGCTTGCCAATCTTAAAGATCAGGCGATCCTCGTAGACAGCGGGGGTATCCGGGGTTTCGGGCTGTACCAGAGTTGCCTTGATGCCGCACTCCAGTTTCAGAACGTAGCCGTCGTGATAACTTGTCACGCCCTGCTCGTCATTGATCAGTTCGATTCTTGCCAGATTTTCCTCGATCAGCAGAGCGTTCAGCGCATCGATGCTGATCGCGTCCGGCGCGCACGTCACAGTCAGCGTACGACGGGAAGAACCGTTGAAAAACTCCTCGGTTTCCAGTGCGTTCAGGTATTCAAACTCTGTGTTTGCGATGTTGATTTTAAGCATTGTTTTGTTCCTTCCTTACTCAAAATACAGCTGTTTAACATACAGATTGTTCACGATACCGCCGCCCGTACTTTGAATGCGGAACTCAATGTACTTTGTTCCAGTCAAAGACGAAATATCAACGGTATACGTTTTGTCAGAAGTGCCCAGCAGTTTTACGCCAGCGCCGCCCCTGTTTGTGTAGTAGCTAACTACCAACGGCTCTGTATTCGTGTCTTGCGTTGTATTGGAAATTAGCCCCACCATCTGGTCACGCATTGCACTGCCGTAATAGTCAGCACTATTCAGCTCGGTCTTTGCGACAATAACCATCTTTGAGAAATTAGTGACATCAATTCCAGTTTTGCAAATAGAGTGTCGGGTGCCCTGTGATGCGGTTGTATACATATGGAAGTATCCGTTACTGGAATTGTTCACGGAAACATACCAATGTGTAAAACTTGAATAACCGCTCTGAATTGCGCCATTTGTGATGATTTGCAAGTCGGCCGTATAAATCAAACTGTTGGTCGTACCATCATTGTCATACACCTTACCGATTTGGTAGTTCGTAGAACCGTCGTTGTCGTACAGTTTGCCAATCTGGTAAGTGGTGGTACCGTCGTAGTCATAAATAGGCATGTACGGCCACCTCACTTCCGCTGAAAGTCGATAAAACGAGTTCCACCCAAAACAGCATTATAGGCTTGATTTATAATGCGGATATTCTTAACCTCACCAGTGTTATACGTTGTTCCGGTGGCAGCTTGAACGCTGCCGGTAAACGCACCGCCGCTTTTCGGCATGGCGGCAGCGGCGGTGGCCTGGGCCGCGGCAGCGTCCTGGGCCGCGGTGGCCGCGGCCGTCTGGGCCGTGCTTGCGGCCGTCTGGGCCTCTGCCGCCGCCGTATTGGCGGCGTTTGCCAGATCATACGCGGCCTTGACCGCCTTTGGGCTGGCCGCAATGCCGGCGCTGGCCGTGCTGGTGCTGGATGTGCTGTCCGACAGCTTGACGTGGCCGTAATTGCTGGCCGTGCCCATGCCGTAGCTGGTGGCTGTGGAGGCGTGGCTGGTGGGGGCCTTGGCGTTCAGCAGGGTCTTGACCTTCTGCCACAGGTAGGCAAGGCCTGTGTTATCCAGATATCCCATGCGCGCGCCCCCTTACGACGCCAGAATGGTGTCGATCTCGGCGTTGGTGATGGCGTCTACCGTAAAGCTGGCGCCCAGCGCGTCCCATGCGCTGCCGGTCCAGCCGTAGTTCATGCCGTCGGCCTCCACGTTGTACACATCGCCCGCTGTGGCGCTGGCGGGCAGGTTGGCCACGGCGGCCACGCTGCCCTTGTACTTGTACACGTTGGTGATCTCGCTCTTGAGGGCGTAGGTGCTGGCCGCGCCAAAGCCGTCCAGCTTGCTTTTATCCGCCGCGCTCATCAGGCCGGCAGCCGAGGTGGTGGCCGCCGAATAGGTGGTGTTGGTGTCCTTGTAATACACCACGCCGCTGATTTTGGGGCAGGCGGTGTAGCCGCTGGCGCTGGACACACTGCTGGTGGTTTTGACGCCGCCCAGCGTGGTGCTGGCCGTGGGCAGGGGGTACTTGTTGGCGCCGGTGGCCACACCGTCCAGCTTGGCCTTGTCGGCGGCGCTCATCAGGCCGGCAGTGGAGGTGGTGGCGTTGGAATAGGTGGTATTGGTGGGCACCACCCAGGTGCCGTCGCCGCGCAGAAACGATACCTGCTTGCCTGCGCCGGGCGCTGGCACCAGGCCGGTTTGGCCGGCAGCGTCGGCGGGGGCGCCGGTCATGACGGAATAGGTCGTATTGGGCGGGGGGGCCCAGGGGCCGTCGCCCCGCAGGTACTGCCCCTGCTTGCCAGCGGCGGGGGCGGGCACCAGGCCGTGCGTGCCCGCCGCCGAAGCGGTGGCCGCCGTCATGTCGGAATAGGTGGTGTCCTGCGCGGGGATGCCCAGGGCGGTGATATCGGCCTTGGCAACGGCAGCAGCCGCGCTGACATGGCCGGTGGCGTCCACGGTCACCTTGTACAGGCCGCTGGAACGGGCGGTGTAGCTGGGGTGGGTGTACTTGTTGGCGCCGGTGGCGATGCCGGCCAGCTTGGTCTTTTCGGCGTCGGTGAAGTCGTTGGATGACAGGCCCATGCCGTCCGCCTTATCCACCTTACCGGCCAGCAGGGCTTTCAGCTTCTGCCAGACGTACAAAAGACCGTCGTCGCTGAGAAAATGGCTCATGGTTTACCTCCGTTTCGTGTGTGCGCCGCAAACAGGCGGCGTACAGCGTATTCAACGCGCAGGGCGGGAACAGCCCCGCGCGCTCCTTTGCACCGCATGGCAGCCGCTCAGCCGGAAAGGATCTCTTCCAGCTCCTTATTGGTGATCGGCTGCGGGACAGTGCCCCAGGCAGTGTCCCGGTCGGCGGTGCTGGCCTTGACCAGCACCTGCCCCGGCTCGCCGCCGGGCGGGAAGGCCCGCAGAAACTGCTCCCAGACCGAGGGCGTGGGCTTGCTGTCATCCCCATCCACCGACGCATGCGGAAGGATCACATACGGCAGATTGGTGGCGACACGCCGCACCCCCTCCATTGTACCGGCGAACACGATGCGGCCGAACACACCCCGGGCCGTGGCTTCGCGCGGCACATCCAGAAAGCCGTCCGCGTCGGCCAGCACCTGCACGGCCTGCCCGCCGGGCGGATGAAAGGTGGCGGTGAGTGTCATGCCGTTCCAGCCCGTGCCAGCGGTCAGGTGCAGGCGCTCGATGCCGTAGCTTTCGGCCGTGCCAAGGCGCAGTTCGCCCGGCAGCCCGTCGGCCTGTGCTTCATTGTAGATGGCCTCGTACCCTCTTAACAAAATTTCATGGACCATTTGCCCCTCCTTGTTTCGCAATGCGCGGGCGCTGCGCCGGCCTGCCCGCAGGCGCCGCACGCCGGCCCCGCAATGGGATGATACCGGATCGCCGCTTCACCTCCCCTCGCGGCGCACAGCAAGCGCAAAGATTGATAATCATCAACC
>CAMFSB010000172.1 GCA_945982465.1 uncultured Faecalibacterium sp.
CCCCGCCCGGCCCCCAAAACCGCCCGGCGCGGTCTGATCTTGTCCCCCCTTTCGTGTCCACTCAAACATACCAGACCCCACGGCGCGCCGGGCTTACCGCCCCGGCGCAGCGGCAGCCCTCTCCCCTTTTGGGCGGAGGGGGCCGCCGCGCCGTGCGAAGTACAAATCCAACGATGATCGAGGTTGAAAACAATGACCCAATCCAGAACCCATACCTGCAACGAGCTGCGCATCGAGCACGCGGGCCAGGCCGTGCGACTGGCCGGCTGGCTGGAAAATGTGCGCCGCGTTTCCAAAAACCTGGCGTTTCTGGTGCTGCGCGACTTTTACGGCACCACCCAGGTGGTGATCGAAACCGAAGAAATGATGGCCGCCATCGCGGGCGTGAACTGCGAGTCCACGCTGGCGGTGGAGGGCGTGGTGCGCGAGCGCGAGAGCAAAAACCCCAAGCAGCCCACCGGCGACATTGAAGTGGTGCCCACAAAGATCGAGGTGCTGGGCCGCTGCATCTACAACGAGCTGCCGTTCGAGATCAACCGCTCCAAGGAGGCCGACGAGAACACCCGCCTGAAGTACCGCTACCTTGACCTGCGCAACCCCGCCGTCAAAAGCAAGATCGTGCTGCGCAGCCAGGTAGTTTCGGCCCTGCGCAAGGCCATGGAAGACCACGGCTTTATGGAGATCACCACCCCCATCCTGACCAGCTCCAGCCCCGAGGGCGCCCGCGACTATCTGGTGCCCAGCCGCAACTGGCCGGGCATGTTCTACGCGCTGCCCCAGGCCCCGCAGCAGTTCAAGCAGCTGCTGATGACGGCGGGCTTTGACCGCTATTTCCAGATCGCGCCCTGCTTCCGCGATGAGGACGCCCGCGCCGACCGTTCGCCGGGCGAATTCTACCAGCTGGACATGGAAATGGCCTTTGCCTCGCAGGAGGATGTGTTCGCCGTGCTGGAGGACGTGCTGCCCCCCATTTTTGCCCGCTTCGGCACCTACAGCCGGGCCTCGGCCGCGCCGTTCCGCCGCATCCGCTACAACGATGCCATGGAGATCTACGGCTCCGACAAGCCCGACCTGCGCATCGACCTGACCGTGACCGACGTGACCGCCCTGCTGGACGGCTGCGGCTTCGGCCCGTTTGAGGGCAACGTGGTCAAGGCCGTGGTGGTGCCGGATTTCCACGAAACGCGCAAGTTCATCGACAAGTTGTGCGCCGACGTGGAGGTGCAGGCCGGCCAGAAGGTATACTGGTTCAAGGCTGACGAAAAGGGCGCGATCATGGGCGGGGTGGCCAAGTTCCTGGCCGACCGCGCCGACCGCGTGACCGAAGCGCTGCACCTTGCCCCCAACACCTGGGTGGGCCTAGTGGCCGGCAAAAAGACCGCCGCCCAGAAGGCTGCCGGCGTGCTGGTCAAGCAGGCGGGCGCCGCCGTGCCCGGCCATATGGACAAGGAAAAATACGAGTTCTGCTGGATCGTGGACTTCCCGATGTACGAGATCGGCGAGGAAAGCGGCAAGCTGGAATTCTGCCACAACCCGTTCTCCATGCCGCAGGGCGGCTACGAGGCTTTGTGCGCGGCCGAGGGCGACGAGGAAAAGGCGCTTGCCATCAACGCCTACCAGTACGACCTGGTGTGCAACGGCATCGAGCTTTCGTCCGGCGCGGTGCGCAACCACGACCCGCGCATCATGGTCAAGGCCTTTGAGCTGGTGGGCCTGGGCGAGGCCGACGTAAAGGCCAAGTTCCCGGCCATGTACAATGCGTTCTGCTACGGCGCGCCCCCGCACGCGGGCATCGCCCCGGGCGTGGACCGCATGGTGATGATCCTGACCGGCGACGACAGCATCCGCGAGATCATCCCCTTCCCCATGAACAAGAACGCGCAGGACGTGATGATGGGTGCGCCCGCCCCTGTCGAGCCCAAGCAGCTCACCGACGTGCACATTGCCATTCTGCCCGAGGAATAAGCTTGAAGCACCGGCCCGGCGCAGGCGGCGTTCCGCCTGCTGCCGGGCGCAAAAAAGGCGCGCCGCAAGGCGCGCCTTTTTCCGTATGCTTTTCTGCCGGTTTTTGTGCGGGCCGCACTCACGCCGCCCGCTGCGGGGCGGCGGCCAGCGCAATACAGCTTTTGCGGATGCCCAGCGGCCGCACCAGATGGGTCTTTTCCAGCACGGCGGCCAGCTTGTCGGCCACCGACACCACATAGCTCTCGCCGTAGCGGGGCAGCTCGACCGTCAGCGGGAACATGTGCTTAACGATGATATCTTCCTCTTTGGCCGAAAGGCCGTAGCGGCGGGCGTTTTCCAGCGCGGCGCGGGGGTGGGTGCGCCAGCGCGCCAGCGTGCCGTCCTCGCTGCCCGGCCACTGGGCCAGGTACAGGTCGTGCAGCATGCCGCCCCGGGCCGCGGCCCGGTAGTCCAGCCGCAGCCAGCGGCACATGGTAAAGCTGAAATACGCCACGCACAGGCAATGGTCGTAGCGGGTGGTGCCGGCCGTATGTTGGCTGTACTGCCGCAGCTGGCACACAAAGGGGTCTTTATCCAGATCATTCAGGCAGTCCAAAAACAGTTCGCGGTTCTTTTCACGCCACATGGCTTGTTCCTCCTGCGGGCTTGCGCCGCCCGTGTGCGCGGCGCTGGATGGGCGCGCCGCTTGTACCGTAGACATTATACGCTTTTGCCGGCCGTTTGGGGGCGATTTTCCAAAAATCTCCGTCCTGTGCAATTTTTACGAAGAAGCGCCCCGGCTTTTGGGCAGCATTTACAAGGCGCCGCGGCAAAATCAGACCCATTTTCGCAGGATTTTCACATTCCCAGCTCGCTTCGGCGGGCCGTTTGTGGTATACTGGCAGTTGGGCCGGTTTTTGCGGCCCTTTGTGCGAGCCTTGCCCGCCCCGCGGGGCGGGCGCTGATCCATAGTTTCTTCCAAGGAGTTTTACATGCGACCGATGATGCAGTTTTTCCGCCGCCGGGCGGTATACGCGCTGCTGGCGGCCGCCGTGCTGCTGGCGGCCGCCGTGCTGGGGCTGCGGGCGGCCCGGCGCGCGCCCGGCGCCGAGGCCGGCGCGGTATCGGCGGCACGCAGCGCCCCGGTCACGGCGCTGGCGCTGGGCGGGGCCGCGGCCCCGGCCCAGCCGGCCCTGCGCACACTGGCGGCTTCCAGCCTTGCGGCGCTGGAGGACGACATGGCCCAGGCCCGCTACACCCTTACGGTGGACCGCTATGCCGACGCCCGGCTGGAAGCCTTTACGGTGGAGGGCTGGCAGGGCAGCATGGCCGCGGTGCGCTACGAAAGCAGCGATGAGCGCGTGTGCACGGTGGACCAGACCGGCCTGGTGACCGGCGTCGGCCCGGGCAGCGCCGTCATCACGGCCACTGCGGCGGACGGCGCGGGCGCCAGCGTATCGGCCCGGTGCGACGTGACCGTGAACGACGCCGACCCGCCCATCACCGCGCTGACGCTGGTGCGCAGCAAGGCCACGCTGCGCATGGGCGGCACCGGCTCGGACCTGACCGTGACCGGCTGCGAGCCGGCGGTGTATTTTGACGTGCTGGAAACGCCCGTTTACACCTCCAGCGACGAAGGCGTGTGTACGGTGGACGCGACGGGCCATCTCCCGGCCGGGGCCCCGGGGCAGGCGGTGGTGACCGTTTCGCTGTACGGTGTTTCGGCCCAGTGCGCCGTTACGGTCAAGGACGTGGAGGTCCGGCTTTCCGGCGGGGTCGAGCTGCTGCCCTTTTCGGCGGCGGACCTGCTGGCCATTGGCAACCAGACCGCCGGCAGGTGCAGCTGGTACGCGCTGCGCTACGCCCGCACCATTCTGGACGGGCAGATCTGCTCGGGCGCGGGCATGTGGAACGGCGGCGTGATCTGGTCGGCAGGCGGCTACACGGATTATTCCGCCGGCCTGGCCGACTGCCTGAACCGGCTGTACAGCGAGCTGAACGCCGGCCGCCCGGTGATCGTACATCTGCAAAACACCTATGTGGCGGGCGCGGCCAAGCACGCGAACCGGGTATCGACCTACGAGTACCAGGCCAACGGCGCAGGCGGCTGGAACATTGTGGAGTACCCCCACATTGCCACATCGTCGTACTACGGCCATTGGGTGTGCGTGGTGGGCTACGCCGCCGACGCCGACCCGGCCAACTTGAAGGAAAGCGACTTTTTTGCGCTGGACCCGGCCCGCATCTCGGTAAACGGCGCGCTGACACTGCCCCGCCTGCTGGACGGCACCATCTGGACCGCCAACAGCCCGCTGAAGGTGGCGCGGTAAGCGCGGCAGGGGCACGGCGGCTTTCCGGGGCGAAAGCCGCGCAAATTTTTTTGCCCGCCCCCTTGACCCTAACGCAGCGTCATGGTTTATACTGGCGTTACACGGGAGGGACGAAGATGCGAACGGTACACGAGGTAAGCAGGCTTACAGGGGTGAGTGTGCGCACGCTCCACCACTACGACGCCATCGGGCTGCTGAAGCCCGCAAAGGTGACCCAGGCGGGTTACCGGCTGTATGACGATGCAGCTTTGCGCCGCCTGCAGAGCATCCTGCTGTTCCGCGAACTGCAGTTCCCATTAAAGGAGATCCGGGCCATTCTGGATAACCCGGCCTTCGACCCCGCCCAGGCACTGGCCCAACAGATCGAGCTGCTGGAACTGCAGCGCCGCCGCCTGGGGGAGCTGATCGCGTTCGCCCGTGAATTACAGCAAAAAGGAGACGCGTGTATGGATTTTACTGCATTTGACAAAACCGAGCTGGAACAGTACGCCG
>CAMFSB010000173.1 GCA_945982465.1 uncultured Faecalibacterium sp.
CCGCGGCCTCCTGTGCTCTAAACAACCAGACAAAGTTCCGATTTTTATCAACTTTTTGCAAAAAAGGCCGCACCCTGCGTTTACAGGGTGCGGCCTTTTTTGCAAAAAGTTGAAAAAAATCGGAACTTTGTCTCGTTGTATAGAACACAGGAGGCCGCGGCTGCGGCCGGCTTTTGCACAGGACGGAAAGGAAAACGGGACATGAAAGTTTTGATCACGACCGATTGGTACACCCCGGCGGTGAACGGTGTGGTAAGCTCGGTGCTGAACCTGCGGCGGGAACTGCAGGCCATGGGCCACGAGGTACGGGTGCTCACCCTGTCGCAAAGCGATGTGTCGTACGAAAGCGATGGCGTGACCTATCTGGCCTCGGTCAGCGCCGGCAAGATCTACCCCGGCGCGCGGGTGCGCGTGGGCAAGGCGGAGCGCTATGTGCGCCGGCTGGAAGCCTGGGGGCCGGATGTCGTCCATTCCCAGTGCGAGTTCAGCACGTTTGGTCTGGCGCGGCGCATCGCCCGGCGGCTGCATGTGCCGCTGGTGCACACCTACCATACCGTGTACGAAAATTACACCCATTATTTTTCGCCCAGCAAGCGCTGGGGCCGGCGGGCCGTGCAGCTGTTTACCTGCGCGGTGGCCGGCCAGGTGGATTGCATGATCGCGCCCACCGCCAAGGTCGAAGCCCTTTTGCAGGGCTACGGCGTGCGCTGCCCCATGGCGGTGGTGCCCTCCGGCATCGACCTGCGGCCCTTTGCCGCCCCGGTGGACGCGGCCCGGCTGCAAACGCTGCGGTGCACGCTGGGGCTGGACCCCGAAAGCCTTGTGCTGGTCACGGTGGGCCGCCTTGCCAAAGAGAAAAACCACGGCGAACTGCTGGAGGCGCTGGCGGCGCTGCCCGGCGCCGCGCGCAGCCGGGTGCAGCTTTTGATCGTGGGCGGCGGGCCCTGCCGCCGGCAGCTGGAGCGAAAGGCCGCGCTGCTGGGGCTGGGCGGCCGGGTCGTGTTTGCGGGCATGGTGCCGCCCGCGCAGGTGGCGCTGTACTACCGGCTGGGCGATCTGTTTGTCAGCGCGTCGCAAAGCGAGACCCAGGGCCTGACCTACGCGGAAGCGCTGGCCTCGGGCCTGCCGGCTTTGTGCCGCCGCGACGCCTGTCTGGCCGGCGTGGTGCAAAACGGGGTCAACGGCTGGCAGTATGATACGGCTGCGGAGTTTTGCCGGTATGTGCGGGCCTTTGCGGCCGACGAAGCGCTGCGCCGCCGCATGGCGCTGGCCGCGCGCCAGAGCGCCGCGGAGTTTTCGGCGCCGGTGTTTGCGCGGCGCGCGGCGGCCGTGTACGAGCAGCAGTGCGCTGCCGCGGCCCGGGCGGCGCACCCCGGCGCGGCGGCCGTGCGCGTGCTGCCGGAGGCCTTGTGATGGACGGCCGCACCGTAAAAAGGCTGATGCAGGCGGCGTCGGCGCTGGGCTTTGCCGCCTGCATCGCGGCGGCCGTGTGGGGCTGGCAGAGCGGGGTTCTCACCTCGCAGCAGGCGCTGGAACGCTGGGTGGCCGGCTGCGGCGTGTGGGGGCCGCTGGGATTTACGGCGTTTCAGGCGGTGCAGGTGGTGGTGCCGGTGCTGCCCGGCGGGCTGGGGTGCCTGGCCGGCGTGCTGCTGTTTGGGCCGGTATGGGGCTTTGTGTACAACTATCTGGGCATCTGCCTGGGGTCGCTGCTTGCGTTCGGCGTGGCGCGCAGCTGCGGCAAGCCGCTGCTGACCAAGCTGTTTTCGCAGCGCACCATCGAACGATACAGCCGCTGGACCGAACACAAGGGCCGCTTTGCCCGGTGGTTCGCGCTGGCGATCTTTTTGCCGGTGGCGCCGGACGATTTTTTGTGCTATCTGGCCGGCACGACCGAGATGCGCTGGGGCCAGTTCGCCGCCATCATCGTGACCTGCAAGCCGTTTGCCATCGCGCTGTACAGCATGGGCCTTACAGTGGTGTGGCGGCAGCTTACGGTCCTGGCCGGTTGGTAGACCCACCCGGCGGAAAGGAGATTCGGCATGAAGGTGCTTTTGTATCAGGGCGGGCTTTCGCTGGTGGGGCAAAGCGGCGTGGGCCAGGCGGTGCGCCACCAGCAGCAGGCGCTGCTGCGTGCCGGCATTACGCCGGTGGCCGACTGGCGCGCCGATGCGCCGGTGGTGCACATCAACACGGTGCTGCCGGACGCTTTGTTTGCCGCCCGGCGTGCCCGCCGGCAGGGGCGCCGGGTAGTGTATTACGGCCACTCCACCATGGAGGATTTCCGCGACTCCTTCTGCGGCTCCAACTTAGCGGCGCCGCTGTTCCGCCGGTGGATTTTGCACTGCTACCGGCAGGGCGATGTGGTCATCACGCCCACCGCGTATTCCCGCCGCATCCTGCTGAGCTACGGGCTCAAGCAGCCGGTGTACAGCCTTTCCAACGGGGTGGACACAAGCTTTTTTGCCCCCAGCCCGGCCCGGCGCGCCCGCTTCCGGCAGGCTTACGGCTTGGCGGATGACCACATGGCGGTACTCTCGGTGGGGCATCTGTTTGCCCGCAAGGGCCTGCCGGAGTTCCTCGAGCTGGCCCGCAGCATGCCGCAGGTGCGGTTTTTCTGGTTCGGCCACACCGACCGGCGGCTGCAGCCCCGCGCCATCCGCAAAGCGGTGGCAAACGCGCCGGCAAACGTGTGCTTTGCCGGCTTTGCGGACCGCGAAGCGCTGTGCGACGCCTACTGCGGGGCGGACGCGTTCGCTTTTATGAGCCATGAGGAGACCGAGGGCATTGTGGTACTGGAGGCGCTGGCCTGCGGCACCCCCACCGTGGTGCGGGATATCCCCGTATACAGCGGCTGGCTGCGCGACGGCGAAAACGTGTACATGGCCCGGGACCTGGACGGCTTCCGGGAACGGGTGGCCGGCCTGCTCACCGGCGGGCTGCCCAGCCTGCGCGAGGCGGGCCGGGCCGTGGCGCAGCAGCGCAGCCTGGAGGCCGTCGGCCGCCGGCTGTGCCAGATCTATACCGAACTGGGCGGGGTGCCCGCCGCGCCGGCCGGGGAGTAAACCCGGCCGCAAAATTTACAAATTGTTCTCCGTCTTGCCTTACTTTTCTGCTAAACTAAAAGAGATTTCTTTTAACACACTAAAGCGCGCCGGAACGCGCGCAGCAAACGGGGCCGCCCACAGGCGGCGGCCCGGAGGGAAAGGGAGGACGTAGATGGAAGATTATTCGCAGGTAACACCGGAGCTGTACCGGCTGGCCGATCTGTGCATGCGCAACAGCAGCATCGATCCGCAGGACTACGCCCGTTATGATGTCAAGCGCGGCCTGCGCGACTTGAACGGCAACGGCGTGACGGCGGGCCTGACCGAGATCAGCGAGATCATCTCCAAAAAGCCGTACCGGGGCCAGATGGTCCCCTGTGAGGGCGAGCTGTACTACCGCGGCTATCCCATTGAGGATATTGTGCGCGGTTTCAGCAGCGAGGGGCGCTTTGGCTTTGAGGAGACTGCCTTTCTGCTAATGTTCGGTCAGCTGCCCGACACGCAGCAGCTGGAGGATTTCAAGTATCAGCTGGGGCTGTACCGCACGCTGCCGTCCAATTTTGTGCGTGATGTAATTATGAAAGCGCCCAGCAAGGACATGATGAACAGCCTGGCCCGCGGCGTGCTGACCATGGCCGGCTACGATTCCAACGCCGATGACATCAGCCTGCCCAACGTGGTGCGCCAGTGCGTGGATCTTTTGTCCATCATGCCGCTGATCGCGGTGTACGGCTACCAGGCCTATTCCTATAAAGAGGGGCAGAGCCTGTATATCCACGCCCCCCGGCCGGACCTGTCCACCGCCGAAAACATCCTTACGCTGCTGCGGCCCGACGGCAGCTATACGCCGCTGGAAGCGCATGTGCTGGACCTGTGCCTGGTGCTGCACGCCGAGCACGGCGGCGGCAACAACTCCACCTTTACCACCCATGTGGTCACCTCCAGCGGCACCGACACCTACAGCTGCATGGCGGCCGCCCTGGCCAGCCTGAAAGGCCCCCGCCACGGCGGTGCGAACATCAAGGTGACCCAGATGTTCGCGGATATGAAGGAGAATCTGAGCGACTGGCAGGACGAGGACGCCATCCGCGATTATCTGGCCGGCCTGCTGCACAAGGAGCGGTTCGACCGCGCCGGGCTGATCTACGGCATCGGCCACGCGGTGTACTCGGTCAGCGACCCGCGCGCCCGCCTGCTGAAAAAGTTTGTGGGCCAGCTCAGCGCCGAAAAGGGCCTGCAAAAGGAGTTTGAGCTGTACTGCACGGTGGAACGGCTGGCCCCGGAGGTAATCGCCGGCGAACGGCACATGTACAAGGGGGTTTCGGCCAACGTGGACTTTTATTCCGGCTTTGTGTACCGTATGCTGGATATCCCCACCGAACTGTACACCCCGCTGTTCGCGGTGGCGCGCACCGCCGGCTGGAGCGCGCACCGTATGGAAGAGCTGATCAACATGGGCAAGATCATCCGCCCGGCGTACAAGGCCGTGCAGCCCCAGCGGGACTATGTGCCGCTGGCCCGGCGCACCGACCGCTGAAGCTGCTTTGTAGTTGAGAGCCACAAAGTGCGATGAACCCCCGTCCCCCGACGCTGCGCAGGGGGCGGGGGTTGCGTTATCTTTTGCGCCGCAGCTGTTCGAATCCGTCCGCCTGCCCGGCGCAGGAGTGCGGCAAACAAAAAGCCCGATGCTCCTTGCAGAGCACCGGGCTTTGGTGGGCGCG
>CAMFSB010000174.1 GCA_945982465.1 uncultured Faecalibacterium sp.
GGTGGACGTCATCAAGGAGTTGGCCGAGGGCTATTACACCGACGAGGAATACCAGCTGCACCGGGCCAGCTACTCGGCGCACTGCATGCCCTTTACCAAGGAGAGCCTGCTCTACCGCGAGATCTTTGAAAAATACTACCTGGATCAGGCCCGCACCATCGTGGATTTCTGGATGCCCAACAAGGCCTGGCCGGGCTGCAACGTGAATGACCCGTCGGCCCGCGTGCTGGCCAACTACGGCGCGTCCGGCCAGTAAGCCGCCGCCCCGCGCCGGTGTTTTTCCGCTTTACAAGAACCCCAAAACGGCGTATCCTTAAAGGGCAGAACGTATTTCCGCCTTTGGGATGCGCCGTTTTTTCCGGCAGGGCCGGCAGGCGTTTTCCGACTCATTATAAAGGAGCATCCGATCATGCAGCTGGAAGAATTTATGAAACTTGGTTCGGGGCAGGCTGCGCCCGCCCCCGAAGCGGAGCCGGCCGGCCCGGAAAGCGGGCTGGACTTTTCCACCACGCTTTCGCCGCTGGGCACGCCGCCCGCCGTGCAGCAGGCCTTTGCCGCCGGTGCACAGCGGCTTGGCGCAGCCTGCACCGCCGAATACGACGCGCTGTGCCGCGCGCTGGCCGCCCGCGAGCATGTGCCCGCCGGGCAGCTTGTGTGCGGCGCGGGCCGGGGCGAGCTGCTGCGTCGGCTGCTGGTGTGCATCGCGCCCCAACGGGCCGTGCTGCCGGCCCCCTGCCCCACCGCCGCCGAGCAGGTCTTTGCCGCCATGGGCTGCACGGTCAGCCGGTGCATGCTGTGGGAGACCCGCGGCTTTGCCATGGGCGAGGCGTTCCCGGCAGCGGTGAACACCGAGACCGCCCTGGCCTATCTGCCCCAGCCCTGCGACCCCACCGGCCTGCTGGCTTCGCCCGAGCTGGCCTTTGCCATTCTGGATAAGTGCGCCCGTATGGGCACCTATCTGATCGCGGACGAATCCCTGCTGGAATTTACCGATAAGCCCGCCGAGCATTCGCTGCTGCGCTATGTGCCCCGCTACCCCAACCTGATCGTGCTGCGGTCCTTTTCCAGCATTTACGCCATGCCCGGCGCGCCGCTGGCTTACTGCGTCACCTCCAACCCCGTTTTGCTGGAAAAACTCAGCGCCCTGGCCGTGCCGCCGGTGCTGTCTGCCGGCGTTTGCCTTGCGGGGGCGGCCGCCCTGCAGTGCCGCGAGCATTTGCAGCGCACGCGGGTGCTGGTGCACCTGGAACGGCCCAAGCTGGCGGCGGCTTTGCGGGACGCAGGCCTTGCGGTGTACGAAAGCGACGCCAACTTTTTGCTGGTGCGGGCCGAGCGCACCGACCTTGCCCAGGCGCTGGCCGCCGAGGGCGTGCGCGTAAAGGGCTGCGGCGGCTGTGCCGGCCTGTCGGACGCATACTGCCGCGTGGCAGTGCGTTCCGCCGCCGAAAACGCCGTGCTGGTGCGCGCCGTGCGCAAGGTGCTGGCCGGCTGATCCACAAAAAGACGCCCCCGCCCTGCCGGCGAACCGGCGGGGCGGGGGCGCTTTTTGGGGGGCTGATATGCGCTTAGTTGCTGCGGCGGCTGCGGCCGAAGATGCGCACCAGGTACAGGAAAATGTTGATGAAGTCCAGATA
This sequence comes from uncultured Faecalibacterium sp., assembly GCA_945982465.1. GTDB lineage: Bacteria > Bacillota > Clostridia > Oscillospirales > Ruminococcaceae > Faecalibacterium. The sequence continues at coordinate 1,635 of CAMFSB010000174.1, forward strand.
CAGGCTCAGCGCGCCGTAGATCGAGGACTTTTCGGCCATTTCTTCATCGTTGGCGTAGTAGTAATAATACTGCTGCAGCTTCTGGGTGTCGTAGGCGGTGAGCAGCATGAACAGCAGCACGCCCACGCCGCAGTACAGCAGGCTGCCGGCAAAGCCAAAGCCGAACAGCATGCCGATCACGCTGCACACGATCATGGCCACCAGGCCGATCATCAGGCGGGGGCCCCAGGCCGTAAGGTCTTTTTCGGTGCGGGCGCCGTACACCGCCGACAGGCCGAAGTAGACCGCCGCGGCCAGGAACGCCATCATCAGCGTGCTCACATCGAACACGATGAAATACATGCTGAACACCAGGCCGTTCAGCGCCGAGTAGCCCAGAAACAGCCCGCGTGCGGTGGACACCTGCATGGTCTGCACCCGGGCGGACAGGATGCCCACCAGCACCAGCTCTGCAATGGAAATGGGCAGGAACAGGCTGTACGCCACCGAGAACAGCGCCGGCACATGAGCGGCGAGATAGGCCAGCCCAAACGTAACGGCCAGGCCGATGGTCATCCAGCGGAAGGTGCCGGTCTGGTACTCGCTCCAGCTCAGGCCGGCGGCGGAAGAATCGTTATAGGAATACGGATTGGAATCGTTGTACATCGTCATACATCCTTTCGATACGGCATAAGGGGCGGCCGCGCCGCTTCTTCTTTTATTATAACCCTTTGTCAATCGCTTTGATCTGGATTATAATAAAAAAAGATGACAGAACTGTGGCCGGGCTGTGAGGTTTTTGCAAATGTCTTTTGGTGTTTACTATCATATTCCCTATTGCGCGTCCAAATGCCGCTACTGCGATTTCTATTCCCGGGGCGGCGCGCGCACCGTGCCGCCGGAGTACACGGCCGCCCTGCTGCGGGAACTGGCCGCCTTTTCGGGCGGGGTGCCGCTGCACGCCGACACCGTGTATTTCGGCGGCGGCACGCCCAGCCTGCTGCCCCCGCGGGACGCCGCAAGGCTGATCGAGGCGGCGTCGCCCCGGCCCGGCGCCGAGATCACGCTGGAAGCCAACCCCGATTCCGTCACCGAGCAGACGCTGCGGGACTACCGCGCCGCCGGGGTGAACCGCATCTCGTTCGGCGTGCAGTCTGCGCGGGACAGTCAGCTGCGCACGCTGGGCCGCGCCCACACGGCGGCGCAGGCGCGCGCGGCCTTTGCCGCGGCGCAGAAAGCGGGCTTTACAAACATCAGCGGCGACATCATGCTGGCGCTGCCCCATTACTCCCGCGCGGAGTTTGACGAGACCCTGGCCCTGATCGCCGGCAGCGGGGCGGCCCACATCTCGGCGTACCTGCTCAAGATCGAGGCGGCGTCGGCCTTTGGCCGCCACCCTCCCGACGGCCTGCCCGGCAGCGACGAAGCCGCCGATTTTTACCTGTACGCCGTAGACCGGCTGGCCGCGGCGGGCTATGCCCAGTACGAGATCTCCAACTTTGCCCGTCCCGGCTTTGAGGGGCGGCACAACCTGATCTATTGGAACTGCGGCGACTATCTGGGGCTGGGCCCTGCGGCCCATTCCTGCGTGGGCGGGCGGCGCTTTTACTACCCCGCCGATACCGCCGCGTTCCTGCGCGGCGAGGCTGCCCCGGTGATGGACGGCGGCTGCGGCGCGGAGGATTTTCTGATGCTGCAGCTTCGGCTGACCAAGGGCCTGAGCCTGACGGAATACCGCCGGCAGTGGGGCCGCAGCTTTACCCCGGCCCAGCTTGCCTTGATCGGCCAGCTCAAAGCCCACGGCTATGCCCGTTTTGACGGCGAGACCCTGGCGCTGACCCCGGCCGGCCTGCTGGTGCAGAACAGCATACTGGCCGAGCTTTTGTAGCCCGGGCGCCGGCTGCCCCTTTGCGCCCAAAACCGCGCGGAGCGTCGGGTATGCTGGGGCCGGAGGCAGATTTTCAATTACTCATAGGATATAACCAAAAATTTAATCCATTCAGGAGCACATTTATGTTTCGCAAAATGAAAAAAGAGCAGTCCGTGCTGCTGATCTCGCTGTTTGCCAGCGTCGCCTTTGTGCTGGCGGAGCTGTTCATGGCGTTGTACAGCGGCTCGCGGTCGGTGTGGATGGACGCGGCGTTCGATGGCGTGGAGCTGATCATCACCGGCATTTCGGTGCTGCTGGCGCCGCTGCTGTACCAGCCTGTGACCGAGCGCCAGCCGTTCGGCTTCAGCCAGTGCGAAAGCCTGTTTCTCATTGTAAAGGGTCTGATGCTGGCGCTGGTGACCGGCGGCCTGATTCTGGATAACATCCAGCTGATGCTGCACGGCGGCAACCAGATCGACACCGGGCTGATCGCCGGCTTTGAGTGGGCGGTGGCACTGGGCAGCGTGGCGATCTTGCTACTGCTGCGCTACTACAGCCGGGTGCTCAGTTCGCCCATGCTGGCCGCCGAGCTGTACGGCTGGAAAGTGGACTGCATCAGCAGCGGCTGCGTGGCCGCCGCGTTTATGCTGCCGGCGCTGTTCCGCGGCACGCCGCTGGAGGCGGTGACCCCGTATTTTGACCAGATCGTGGCCATTGCGCTTTCGCTGACCATTCTGCCCCAGCCCATCCGCATGGTGATCGAATCGCTGCGCGAGCTTTTGCTGTTTGCCCCGCCGCGCAAAACCGTGGAGACCCTGCACAGCCAGGTGGCGGCGATCTGCGCAGAGTGCGGCATGCAGATGGATTTTCTGGACATGGTCCAGACCGGGCGCAAGACCTGGGTGGAGGTAACGGTGCGCTGCGCCGGCGACGATGTAAAGATCTCCCACCTGAAGGAACTGTACCGCCGCATCCTGCCGCTTTTGCAGGAGCAGTTCGAGCAGGTGGATCTGGAGATCCTGCCCGCCCTGAACGGGTAAGCCCCGACACAAAGGGCCGCCCCGCCGGCAAAAAGGCGCACTCTACGGAGCGTTGATTGAGCCGCGGCGCACAAGCCGGTATAATGGTCCCGAAAGGAGGCCCCCGTATGGATCCAGTAAAAACCGGCGGCCTGATCCGCGCCGCCCGCCTGAAAAAGGGCCTGACCCAGCTTCAGCTGGCAGAAACGCTGCTGGTCAGCGACAAGACCATCTCCAAATGGGAACGGGG
>CAMFSB010000175.1 GCA_945982465.1 uncultured Faecalibacterium sp.
CTCTCCAATGCCTGAAAACGCCGTAAGCGCGCGCCCGCTGCTTTCGCCGGCGGCCGCCGCTGATGTCAAATACGCCCCGCCGTGCGATAAGCACAGCGGGGCGTTTTTTTGTGTGTGCGGCTTGGCCGGGCCGCGGGGGGATCTCCTATGCAGCGCACGGCCGGGCCGTGGAGTGCCTTGCTGCGGCATACGCGGCGCGGCCATGCGCCCGGTTCTGCGCAGCTCCGGCCCCGCCGCGCAGCCGCCCGTTACGCCGTGAACTCCAGCGTTTTGAGCATCGCGTGCAGCCAGGCCGCCGCGCCTTCCGCCAGGTCGGGGGGATAATACAGCAGCACCTTATAGGTGCGGCCGCTGTGCCGGGCCACATAATATTCCAGCTGCAGGTCATCCTCCCCCACGCCGGTGCTGCCCAGCAGGCGGCAGGCTTCGTACCCGCCCGCCCCAATGGCAGCGGTGTCCACCTCGTCGATGGCGTATTCCGCCAGCAGTTCTTCCGTGACTGCCTGGGCGCTTTCGTCATACACCGTCACGCTCAGGCCGCACTCCATCCCGAATGCCGCCGGTTCGCTGCGCAGGATAAAGCCCGTGCCCTCGTCCGGGTCAGCCACAAAGCCCTGCTGCGGATAAGTCAGGATGAACCCCAGCGGGCTTTGGTGGCGCACTGCGGCCACCGCAACGGTCTCGCCCTCGGTGGTAATGTCCAGGGTGGCCTGCGTGTTTTCCGGCAGGACGGCTGTGGACGGCGCGCTGGACGCCGCCTGCGCGCTGCCGGCGCTGGCAGACGGCGCCGCCGTGGCCGAAGGCGCCGGGCCGGAACTGCCGCAGCCCGCCAGGCACAGCGCGGCCAGCAGGGCTGCCGCAGGCAGCGCCCGGGAATGTGAGGTCGGTTTTGCAAATTTGTTCAGCATACAGTGCAAAGCTCCTTTCCACATTCATTTTTTCCCAAAAGTCTGGTATAATACCTGCATACTTGCGCGCAGCGCGCGGCGGGGCGTTTGATGCGCCCTGCCCGCCCCTGCCGGAATGAAGGTGAACGCCATGCGCAGCATGAACACACAGCACGCAGCATAACGCCTGCGGCTGCAGACTATTCTAGCAGAACACAAGGGGGGATCGCCATGCGCCACATCGGCACACAGCGTTTGGAGACGAACCGGCTGACGCTGCGAAAGCTTTTGCCCGCCGACGCGCCGCAGATGTATCAGGGCTGGGCCAGCGACCCGGAGGTGACCCGCTGGCTGCGGTGGGAGCCGCACCGTGACGCGGCCCAGACCGCCGCTTTGCTGGAAGCCTGGGCGCTTTTGTACCCCAACGACGACTACTACCAGTGGGCCATTGCCGAAACAGCCGGCGGGCGGCTGGTGGGCACCATCAGCCTGTTTTATTCGGCCCAGGGGCGGGATCTGGACGCGGCCGCCTGGCGCAGGCCCGGCGTGGAGATTTTGGGCGGCGTATGGCAGGCCGGGTACTGCATCGGCCGGCCGTGGTGGGGCCGGGGCTACGCCACCGAGGCCCTGCGCGCCGTAACGGCGTTCTGGTTTGAACAGGTGGGCGGCCCCTGGCTGGCCTGCGCCCACGCCGCCGCCAACCCCGCTTCGGGCCGGGTGATGGAAAAGGCGGGCTTTACCTTTGACCATACAGACATTTACAAAAAATTTGACGGCACCCCTGTGGATTGCAGGGTCTGCGTGCTGACACGCGCGGAATACGAAGAAAGGAACCGAATTTGAGCGAACTGATCAATATTTTGACCGAAACACCCCCCGCCCGGGTGCTGCTGCTGGCGCTGGACATGGGGGAATGGAACTGCGAAAAGAGCCTGGCCGAGCTGGCCGCCTTGTGCCAGGCCAATCACATGCAGGCCGTGGGCGAGGTGACGCAGAAGCGCGCCGTGCCCGAGACCGGCACCGTGCTGGGCGCGGGCAAGCTGGAGGAGGCCCGGCTGGCCGCCATGAACCTGCAGGCCGAATGCGCCGTATTTGACGGCGAGCTGACCGGCAGCCAGCTGCGCAATATCTCCGAGGCCGTGGGCGTGGAGGTGCTGGACCGCACCATGCTGATTTTGGATATCTTCCGCACGCGGGCAGTGACCAACGAGGGCAAGCTGCAGACCGAGCTGGCCTTTCTGCGCTACCGGCTGCCCCGGCTGGCCGGCATCGGCGCGCAGCTTTCGCGCCAGGGCGGCGGCGGCGGGGGCGGCGGCGGCGCGCGGCGCGGCGCCGGCGAGACCAAGCTGGAGCTGGACCGCCGCCATGTGCACGCCCGCATCGACGCGCTGAGCGACAAGCTGGCCGAGCTGGAAAAGCGCCGGGGCGAAAGCCGCCGCGCCCGCAAAAAGACCGGCATGCCGGTGATCAGCCTGGTGGGCTACACCAATGTGGGCAAGTCCAGCCTGCTGAACGCGCTGTGCGGCGCGCAGGTGCTGGAAGCGGACATGCTGTTCGCCACGCTGGACCCCACCAGCCGCAAACTGGTGCTGCCCAGCGGCATGGCAGTGCTGATGGTGGACACGGTAGGCTTTGTTTCGCGCCTGCCGCACCATCTGGTCGAGGCGTTTAAAAGCACGCTGGAGGAGGCCGCCTACTCGGATGTGATCGTGCGGGTGGCCGACGCCTGCGACCCGGACCGGGAGCAGCAGCTGGAGGTGACCGACCAGGTGCTGCACAGCCTGGGCTGCGACGAGATCCCCCAGATCACCGTGTACAACAAATGCGACAAAGCCGGCGCGGTGGCGTTTGACCCCGACATCCTGCTGACCAGCGCCAAAACCGGCGCGGGCCTGGCCGCGCTGACCGCCAAGCTGGACCAACTGCTGGCTGACCGGGTACGCGCCGTGCGGGTGCTGCTGCCCTACGACAAGCTGGGCCTGGCCGCCCCCCTGCGGGAAAACGGCAGCGTCACCGCCGAGGAATACCGCCCCGAGGGGCTGTACCTGGAGGGCATCGTCCGGGCCGAGCAACTGCATCTGTTGCAGGATTATCTGGTGTGATCCAAACCGCGCAGCCTGCGTCCGGTCGTTTCGCCGCCGCAGGCAAAAGGGCGCCGCCGGCTTTGCAACCGGCGGCGCCCTTTTGCCGTTTGCGCGCGCGGCGCGTTGCGAAGTTTCGCCATAAAACACAAAAACCCGCCTGGCAGCGGGTTTTTGTGTATAGAGGGGTGGGAAAGTATATAAAGTGAGTGAATCGCATTGGAAACTCGTGCGGGCTGTGCCCGCCCTGTGAGTATCATTATAGCCGATCAAAATTTGTTGTCAAATGCGATTTTATAAAATCGCTTTCAAAATCATCTTTACTTTTGCCCAAAAACTTTATATAATTAAAACTGCGGTGACAAAAACCGGGTCGCCGGTTGTTTTTGTGAACTTGAACAAAGAAGAACTTTACTTAACAAAAATTTCGTTATAGTTGCACAGAAAATCAAGGAGCGAACTTCCATGGACGAACTGGACCGAAAGATCCTCACCCTGCTTTCGCAAAATGCCCGCATGCCTGTAAAGGACATTGCCGAGCGCATCTCGCTGACCAGCCCGGCCGTTTCCAGCCGCATCCATAAGCTGGAAAACGAGGGCGTGATCAGCGGCTACACCGTGGTGCTGCGCCAGCCCGAGGGGCAAAACCGCGTCAACGCGCTGATCAGCGTGTCCGCCCAGCCCGCCGTCCGCAGCGAGCTGATCGAGCTGCTGCAAAACCAGCGGGAGGTGCTGCAGTGCTATCATGTAACGGGCGACCACAGCTTCCTGATCAAGGTCAGCTGCTCCAACATGAGCGATCTGGAGCATCTGATTATGAGCTTCCAGCGGCTGGGGCAGACCAGCACCCAGATCATTCTTTCCACCCCGGTGGACCGCACCAGTCTGGACGTGCTCCCGTTCTGAACCAGCCCGGCGCGGGCATGGCGGCACAAAATCTGTGGCCGCTGCAATTTTTCGGCCGGACCGACCGTATTCCCTCTGTGTAGCCCGCCGCCGGCGGGGCATACTGTATCAAACTACAACCAAAGGAGAACCATTGTATGAAACGCTTTTTGTCTTTGACCGCCGCATTGCTGCTGTGCCTGGGCCTGCTGGGCTGCGGAGGCTCTGCTTCCAGCGAACCCACGCCCACCCCCGCCCCCAAGGATTACTCCCAGATCCTGCACGATGCCCGCGACCCTGAGTTTAATCAGTATTATATGATCATCGCCCCCGGCAAGGAGGAGGGCGTCAAGGATCAGGCCATCGCCGGCGGTGCAGCGGTGTATACCGCCGAACAGCTGGAGAGCTTTGCCGCCGATTTTGTGCTGCCGATCTTTGGCCTGACCGAGGACATGGCCGAGGATTACGCGTTGTCGGTGTCGGTCATGAACACCCAGTGCTATGGCGTTGCCATCGTCAAGCCCGCCGAGGGCCAGCAGGATGCCGTCCGGCAGGCGATGGAGGATTATGTGCAGGCCCAGCAGTCCGCCTTTGAATTCTATCTGGTCGACCAGTACGACATCGCGCTGTCGGCCACCGTTACCGTGGCCGACAGCGGCGAAGTGGTGCTGGTGTGCTGCAAGGACGGCGACACGGTGCGCAGCAACATCCTGACGGCGCTGGCCGCGTAACATCCGCCGGGTCGGGCACGGCCCGGCTTTGCCGCAGGAAAGGCAGGTCGTATGAAAGCCACGATTGAGATCCACCACCAGCACGGAAAGGCCTTGCT
>CAMFSB010000176.1 GCA_945982465.1 uncultured Faecalibacterium sp.
GCTGCGGTAATGGGCGTGAGCACCGAGGTCAAGGAGAAAAAGGCCGTGGTGGGCGGCCAGGGCAACACCGAGCACTGCAAGCCCATGTTCGACTATATGGGCCTCGAGAGCTGCCTGGCGGCTTCCAAGCTGTACCGCGGCCCCAAGGCCTGCAACTTTGCCTGCCTGGGCTTTGGCGACTGCACCAAGGCCTGCAAGTTCGACGCTATCCATGTGGTGGACCATGTGGCCGTGGTGGATAAGGACAAGTGCACTGGCTGCGGCGCCTGCAAGGCCACCTGCCCGCAGAAGATCATCTGGATGCACGAGGAAAAAGAAAAGCCCGTGGTGCTGTGCTCCAACCACGAGCCGGGCCGCGTGAGCATGAAGGAATGCTCCACCACCTGTATCGGCTGCGGCATGTGCCAGCGCAACTGCCCGTCGGACGCCATCCACGTCAACAACAACGTGGCTCGTATCGACTACGACAAGTGCACCGGCTGCGGCATCTGCGCCACCAAGTGCCCCAAGAAGATCATTGCATTCCCGCTGCGCAGCAAAGCGTAACAGCGGGCTTTCGCGCAAAAGCATGCGGCCGCCTGTGCCCCGTTTGCGGGCCGGGCGGCCCTTTTTGCCTTTCAACTAAGGAGCGTTTCATGAAACTGATCCATCTGTCCGATCTGCATCTGGGCAAACGATTGCACGAGTGCCCGCTGCTGGAGGACCAAGCCTATATCCTGACGCAGATTTTGCGCATTGCTGAAGCCGAGCGCCCCGATGCCGTGCTCATCGCCGGAGATGTGTACGACAAGCCGGTGCCGCCGGCCGAAGCCGTGCGCCTGTGCGACGGCTTTCTCACCGATCTGGCTGCACTGGGCTGTACGGTGCTGCTGACCAGCGGCAACCATGATTCGGCCGAACGGGTGGGCTTTGGCGCGCAGCTTTTGCAAAAAAGCGGGGTGTATGTGTCGCCGCCCTACGACGCGGGCGTGCGGCCGGTAACGCTGCGGGACGAAGCCGGCGAGGTGGACTTCTGGCTGCTGCCGTTTTTGAAGCCCGCCCTGGTGCGCCACGCCTGGGCGGGCGGGGAAACGGCCGGGGCGGGGGAGAGCACCGAGTCTGCCGCCCCCCGGGCGGGGGCTGAACCCGCGGGAAGTGCAAAAATGCCTCCGGCGAGGGAACCTGCTGCCTGTGCAGAGGAAGCCGCCGCCCGGGGCGAACCGGCCGGGCCTGCCGCCCCCAGCGCGGGGGCCGAAGCTGCGCAAGGTGCAACAACAACCCCGGCGGAGGAGAGCGCCGCGGAAAAACCACCCGCCCCCACCGTCGGGCAAAGCGCCGCGGCAGCCCCCGATCTTTCCAGCTATGACGCCGCCGTGCGGTACGCTGTGGCTAGGTTGCCGCTGCGCCCGGGCGTGCGGTGCGTACTGGTGGCCCACCAGTTTGTTACCGGCGCGGCGCGGTGCGATTCGGAGGAAGTGACCGTGGGCGGCGTGGACAATGTGGACGCGGCGGCATTTGATGCGTTCAATTATGTGGCGCTGGGGCACATCCACAGCGCCCAGAGCGTGGGCCGCCCGGCGGTGCGCTACTGCGGCACGCCGCTGAAGTATTCCTTTTCGGAGGCAGGGCAGCAAAAAAGCGTCACGCTGGTCACGCTGGGGGCCGACGGTGTGCCGGTCATCACCACCCGGCCCCTTGTGCCAAAGCGCGAGGTGCGCGAGGTGCGCGGGGGCTATCTGGAACTGACGGACCCGGCCGTTTACCGCGGCACAGCGGTGGAGGACTACCTGCACATTACGCTGACCGATGAGGAGGAGATCCCCGAGGCCATGGGCCGGCTGCGCAGCGTGTACCCCAACCTTCTGCGGCTGGACTACGACAACCGCCGCACCCGCGAAAAGCGGCAGGTGGACGGCGCGGCCCGCCCCGAACAGAAAACCCCGCTGGAGCTGTTCAAAGAGCTGTACGAACTGCAGAACAATCAGCCCATGACGGACCTGCAGGCCGATTTTTGTGAAACGCTCATCCGTCAGGTGTGGGAGGAGGTGCCGCCATGCGGCCGTTGAAGCTGACCGTCAGCGCCTTTGGCCCCTACGCGGGCCGGGTGGAACTGGACCTGAGCCGCCTTGGCACCGGCGGGCTGTACCTGATCACCGGCGACACCGGCGCGGGCAAGACCACGATCTTTGACGCCATCGCCTACGCGCTGTACGGCGCGCCCAGCGGCGAGCTGCGCGATGCGGCCATGCTGCGCAGCAAATACGCCGACGAGCGCACCGAGACCTTTGTGGAGCTGGAATTTTCCTGCGGGGGGCGCTGCTATACCGTGCGGCGCAGCCCCGAATACCAGCGCCCCAGCAAAAAAGGCGGCGGCATGACCACCCAAAAGGCCGAAGCCGAGCTGCGCTATGACGACGGCCGCCCGCCCGTCACCCGCACCGGCGAGGTGACGCGGGCCGTTACGGCCCTGCTGGGGCTGGACCGCAGCCAGTTTTTGCAGGTGGCCATGATCGCTCAGGGCGATTTTTTAAAGCTGCTCAACGCCGATACCCAGCAGCGCAGCGTGATCTTCCGTGAATTATTCGGCACACGGCCCTACCAGCGCCTGCAGGAACGGCTGAAAGAGGAGGCCGCTGCCCTGAAAAATCAGGCCGATGAAGCCGAAAAAAGCCTGCGGCAGAGCCTGGCAGGCGTGCAGTACACCGGCGAAAGCGACCGTCTTGCGCTGCAAACGCTGCTGCAAACCCCGGGGGCTGACCTGGCCGGCGAGGGCGCGGCCCTGCTGGAAGCGTTGCTGGCCGCCGACAGCGCCCGCCTTGCCGAAGAAGAGCAGCGCCTGGCCGAAGCCGACGCGGCGCTGGAGCTGACCAACCGGCGGCTGGGCGCGGCCGAAGCCGCCGCCCGCACCGCGGCCGAGCTGCAAACCACCCGCGCCGCCCAGGCAGCCCAGGCCCCGCGCCTGGCCGAACTGGACCAGCGCCTGGCCGCCGCCGAGCAGGCCGCTGAAGAAGTGGAGCCGCTGACGGCACGCATCGGCGCGGCCGAAGCCCGCCTGGCCGATTACGACCGGCTGGAACAGGTACGCGCCCAATATCAGGCCGAAAAAAGGCAGCAGGAACAGCGGCAGGCCCGCCAGCGGCAGAGCGAGCAGAACCGCGCCGTGCTGGAGGCCCGGCTGGAAGCGGCCCGCGCCGAGCAGACTGCCCTGGCCGGGGCGCAGGCGGCTGCAGCACAGCTTGCGGCGGACGGCGAACGGCTGCACGACCGCGCCGCCGCGCTGAACGAACTGGAGGGCAGCATCGCCGCAGTGGAGCGGCTGGAACAGCAGTTGACCTACGCCCAGCGGCAGTACCGGGCCGCCGCCGACACGGCCGCCGCCGAAAAGCAGGCCGCCGACGCGATGGAACGGGCCTTTTTGGACGCACAGGCGGGCCTGCTGGCGGCCAGCCTGCAGCCCGGCCGGCCCTGCCCGGTGTGCGGCGCGTGCAGCCACCCGGCCCCGGCCCCGCTGTGCGTCCATGCGCCCACCGAAGCCGGGCTGAAGCAGGCCCGGCAAACCGCCGAAACGGCCGCAAAGCAGGCGGCCCAGGCCAGCGAACAGGCCGCCGCTCTGCTGGCCCGCCGCGAGGAAGCGGCGGCCCGCGCCGCCCGGCAGGCCAAAGCCGTGCTGTCGGCCCCCCTGCCGGGGGCCGAAACTTCCGCCAGCCCCGCCGACGAAATGCGCCAGGCGGGCACCGCCGCGCCGCCTGCGTTCGCATTAGAACGGCAGGCCGACCCGTCAGCCCCCCTGCCGGGGGCTGACCCCGCCGCCGCGGAGCAGGTGCGGCAGGCAGACCTGCCGGCGCTGCGTGCCGCCGTGGGCCGGGCGCAGGCGGCGGTGGATGCCGCCTGCAAAGAGAACGCCCACGCCGCCGAAGCTGCCCAGCGGCAGGCCATCCGCGCCCAGCGGCTGGCCAAAGACCTGCCGGAATGGGAGCGTCAGGCCGCCGCCCTGCGTGCCGAAAGCGAACGGCAAAATCAGGAGCTTGCCGCCGGTCAGGCCGCGCTGGAAGGGCTGCTGGCGCAGGGCAAGGTGCTGGCTTCGGCCCTGCCGCACCGCACCCGGGCCGAAGCCGAAGCCGCACTGAACGCCCAAAAGCAGCGCCGCGCCGCCCTGCAAAACGCGCTGACCCAGGCGCGCACCGCCCGCCAGACCGCCGCCGACCGGGCTGCCGCTTTGCAGGCCGCCGCCGAAGCGTTGCAAAAACAGCTGGCCGCGGGGCCGGCGGCCGACCCGCAGGCGCTGGCGGCGCTGCGCGGCCGCCAGGCAGAGCAGCAGGCGGGCAGGCAGCAGCTGGCCCAGGCCAAGGAAGTGCGGGCGGGCCGCTGTGCCGCCAACCGCCGCGCGCTGCAAAACCTGCGGGCCTGCGCGGAGCAGCTGGGCCAGACCCGGGAGCGCAGCCGCTGGGTGCGCGCGCTTTCGGCCACCGCCAACGGCACCGTGGCCGGCAAGGATAAGAACAACCAGGAAACCTAAAACCAGAAGGCCTATCACGACCGGGAGCTCGCCCAACCCACCCCCCCCCAGAAGCCCCACCCCACCCTCCTGCCCCATCGCCGGCTCCGCACCAAACAGCTGGCGCAAACCGCCCCCAGAGAAAACCAGCTCACCCTCCCGACCGACTCACACACCCGCAACCCAACAAACATATCTATATG
>CAMFSB010000177.1 GCA_945982465.1 uncultured Faecalibacterium sp.
TCAATGCCGTTTATGCAGCAGCTTTTGCACCCGCGCGCGCATGGCCTGCTGCCGTGCCTGCGTCGCCGCCGGGTCGGCCTGCCAGGCGCCGGCCTCGTCCCGGTAAAACAGCGTTCCGTCCGCCGGGTGGCCGCGCCCGTCTGCCAGCGCCGCAACAGGCAGGCGCACTTCCGGCTCTGCGCACGCTGGCTCCAACGCCAGAAGCACCGCCGTGCCCGCCTCGACCCGGTCCAGCGCGTAATAGTCCCGTTCCGGCTGCATTTACGCTGCCTCCTTTGCCGTATAGGTCCGCAAGCCGTTTTCCGGCGTGTAGGTCACCACCACACTGCCCTGCAGGTCGGTGCGGTATACCTGCGCGCCCACCGCCGCATAACTTTCCAGCGCGGCGGCGTGCGGGTGGCCGTAGCTGTTTTCCAGCCCGCAGCTCACCACTACGATCTGCGGGCGGCCCGCCTGCAATAGTTCCTCGCTATTGGAGGTGTTCGAGCCGTGGTGCGCGGCCTTGAACACCAGTGCCGACAGTTCGGCCCCGCTTTGCAGCAGCGCCTGCTCCACCGGCTTTTCGGCATCGCCGGTATCCACAAAGGCAAAGCCGCCGGCGGTATACCGGGTGCACACCGAGATGTTGTTGTAATTATCCGTTTCCACCCCGGTGGAAAGAACGGTCAGCGTGCCCGCGCCCACCGGGTACTGCGCACCCTCGGCAGCCTGTTCCACAGGCGTTTCCGTCTGCTCCAGAGCAGTGAGTACACGCTCAAACCCGGCCGTTGGGGGGGAGTTTTTGGGCTTATCCAGCGCCGGCAGTAAAAACAGTTCCACCTTTACATTTTGGATCACCGCGTCCATGCTGCCGATGTGGTCGGCATGGGGGTGGGTCATCACCAGCAGCTTCAGCTCGGTGACGCCCAGCTGCTCCAGATAGGCAAGCAGGGCGGTCTCGCAGTCCTCGGTGCCGCAGTCGATCAGGGCGTACTCGCCATTGTTTTCGATCAGCACCGCGTCCCCCTGCCCCACGTCAATGAAGTGGATCTGCGTTTCGGCGCTGCCTGGCGTGGCCTGGGTGCCGCCGGCCCCGCTTTCCGCCTGTGCCGGTTTGGCAGGCGGCGCCGGCGTGGGCGCGGGCGAAGCGTTGGAAACGCCCAGCAGCTGGTATAGCTGCCCCCAGGTGGGGATGCCGTACCGCCCGCCCAGCAGGCTGATGCACAGCGTAACGCACACCAGCGCCACCGCCGCGGCGATCTCCAGCCGCCAGATTACTTCTTTTTGTTTTTTGCGCCGACGCGCGGATGTGCGCCGTTTGCTGTATTTTGCCATTGCGTTGATCCTTTCGTGCCGGCATTGCCGTTTTGGCCAGCCTTTGCGTGCGGCACAAAGCGCGGCTGGGCCGAGCGGTTCGGCGCAGCCGGCTGATTGTTCCGCCGGCTGCCCTTGCTGCTGGTTCTGCCGGCCGGCTCGCTGTGCGCTTCGCGCACTGTATAGCGGCCGTCGGGGTAGATCTCCACCTGGGCGGCGGCGCGCCTTGCCTGCCGCTGCACGGCGGCGCGGCCTACCGCGGGCACCAGCAGCGGGATCAGATCCTCCCGGTGGGTCAGCTTCAGGGCCTTGACCACCTTTTCGGCGTTGCGCGGCTCGTAGTATTGCAGCAGCGCCCGCTGCATGGCCTTGCCCTCGGGGGTCTTTTCCACAAACACCGGCTTGAGGGTGTAGGGGTCAAGTCCGGTATAGAACATACAGGTGCTCACGGTGCCGGGGGTGGGGTAGAAGTCCTGCACCTGCTCCGGGCGCATGTGGTTCTTATAAAGGTACTCGGCCAGATAGACCGCGTCCTTCAAAGTGCTGCCCGGGTGGCTGGACATGAGGTAGGGCACCAGATACTGCAATTTGCCCGACTTTTTGCTCATCTCGTAAAACTTATCCTTGAACCGGTTGAACACCTCGATGGGCGGCTTGCCCATATAGGCCAGCGTGTTGGGGGCGCAGTGCTCAGGCGCCACTTTCAACTGGCCCGAAACGTGGTGCTCCACCAGTTCCTTGAAGAACGTGTCGTCCGGGTCGGCCATCAGGTAATCAAAGCGGATACCGCTGCGGATGAACACCTTTTTTACGCCGGGCAGCGCGCGCACCCGGCGCAGAATGTTCAGATAATCGCTGTGATCCACGATCATTTTGGGGCACGCGGCCGGCGCAAGGCAGTGCTTGCCGCCGCTGCACATACCGCGGGTCATCTGCTCGCCGCAGCTGGGGAAGCGGAAATTGGCCGTGGGGCCGCCGACATCGTGGATATAGCCCTTGAAATCCGGCTCATGGGTCATGCGCTCGGCTTCGGCCACGATGCTGTCGGCGCTGCGGGAGGTGACCCGCCGCCCCTGATGCAGCTGGATGGCACAGAAATTGCAGCCGCCAAAGCAGCCCCGGTTCTGGATGATGGAAAACTGCACCTCCCGGATGGCCGGCACGCCGCCCATTGGCTCGTAGACGGGGTGGTAGCGGCGGGTAAAGGGCAGCGCGTACACCTTGTCCAGCTCGGGCCGGGTCAGGGGCTTGGCGGGCAGGGTCTGCACCAGCTACTTTTAGCTTTGCTTTTGTACAATGAACTGCCCGCTGACCACGTCCTGATTATCCATCTGGATGCGGCAGGCCTTCGCATAGGCCACCTTGTCGGCTGCCACCTTGCGGTAGCCCGCGCACTCCACATAGCGCTCGGGCAGGTGGTCGAAGTCGGTCAGGTAGCAGGTGCCGTCCACATCTGTGATGGTCCCGATTTTCTCCCCGGACGCAAGGCGGCGGGCGATCTGGGCGGTCTGATGCTCGCCCATGCCAAAGCTGATCAGGTCCGCGCCGGAATCCTCCGCAATGCTGGGCAGTACCGTGTCCAGCCAGTAATCGTAATGGGCAAAGCGGCGCAGCGAGGCCTCCAGCCCACCCAGGATCACAGGCAGGTCGGGATAGGCCTGCTTTGCCAGCCGGGTATACACCGTGGCGCTGCGGTCCGGCCGGGCGCCGGCCCTGCCGCCGGGGGAATATTCATCCACCTCGCGGGGGATCTTGGCCACCGAATAATGGCTGACCATGCTGTCTACGTTGCCGCCGCCGATGAAAAAGCCGTATTTGGGCCTGCCGAAGCGCTTGAAGTCCTCGCAGTCGGTATAGCGGGGCTGGGCAAGCACGCCCACGCGGTAGCCCTCGGCTTCCAGCAGGCGGCTGATGATGGCCGTGCCGAAGCTGGGGTGATCCACATAGGCGTCGCCGCCCACGACCACAAAATCCAACTGATCCCAGCCGCGCTGTTCCATATCGGCGCGGCAGATGGGCAGAAATTCGGTACAGGCGGCAGTTGTGTTTTCCGTGTTGTGCATTGTGTTGTTCCTTATTCTGAGGGGATAATAAATCGCGTGCGGCGGCACCGGGCCTGTACACTGCCGCAAAGGCAGCCGCCGCAGCGCCGGGAGAAAAACAGCGGGCTTTGCCCAAAAACAAGGGGCAAAGGGCCGCCCGGTCAGAATTCCATCTGTTCCGGGAGCCTGTCGGCACTGCCGTTCTGGTTCATTTCGATCCACTGCTGGCGGCTCACCAGCACGGCCCGGGGCTTGGCACCCTCGTAGGGGCCGATGATGCCCATCCGTTCCATCTCGTCCATGATGCGGGCGGCGCGGGCATAGCCCAGCTTGCAGCGGCGCTGCAACAGGCTGGTGGACGCCTGCCCCGCGTCGATGACCACATCGGCGGCCTGCTTGAGCATGGGATCCACCTCGCCGGCGTCGTCCTCGCCGCCGCTGTCCTTGCCGCCGCCCTTTTCCTGGGCGGCCAGCTTGTCCATTTCGGCGATCATCGCCTCGTCGTACACTGCGCTGGAGCCGGCTTTGATAAAGTCCAGCACACGGGTGATCTCTTCATCCCTGACATAGGTGCCCTGGATGCGCACGGGTTTGGACGCGCCCACCGGCATAAACAGCATATCGCCCATGCCCAGCAGCTTTTCGGCGCCCGCGCCGTCCAGAATGGTGCGGCTGTCCACCTGGCTGGACACCGCAAACGCGATGCGGCTGGGGATGTTGGCCTTCATCAGGCCGGTGATCACGTCCACGCTGGGGCGCTGGGTGGCAACGATCAGGTGCATACCGGCGGCACGCGCCTTCTGGGCAATGCGGCAGATGTAATCTTCCACTTCCTTGCCGGCGACCATCATCAGGTCGGCCAGCTCGTCGATCACAATGGCAATGTAGGGCAGCTTTTCCAGCCCCTGCTCCTGCGCGGCCTTGTTGTAGGTTTTGATATCGCGCACGTTATGGTCGGCAAACAGGCGGTAACGCTTTTCCATTTCGGCCACGGCGCTGCCCAGCGCGCCCGCCGCCTTGCGCGGCTCGGTGACCACCGGCATCAGCAGGTGCGGGATGCCGTTGTACTCCGCCAATTCCACCACCTTGGGGTCGATCAGGATCAGCTTGACGTCCTCCGGGCTGGAACGGTACAAAAAGCTGATAATGATGCTGTTAACGCACACCGATTTACCGCTGCCGGTGCTGCCCGCGATGAGCAGGTGGGGCATCTTGCACAGGTCCGCCACCTGCGCCACGCACGGAATATCCTAGCCCAGGGCGCTGGT
>CAMFSB010000178.1 GCA_945982465.1 uncultured Faecalibacterium sp.
TCGGCGAGGTGACCCCCAAGAGCCTGGCCAAGGAGATGCCGGAAACGGTAGCCACCGCAGTTGCGCCGGTGCTCAGCCTGCTGATGGTGGTGTTTACCCCGCTGACATGGCTGTTCAGCCAGTGGAAGCGCTTTCTGGGGCACTTTGTCCACAGCACCGAGGAGGACACCATCACCGAGGGTGAGCTGATGACCATGGTCAGCGAGGCCGAGAATGACGGCGAGCTGACCGACCGGGAAAGCGAGCTGATCCGCAGCGCCATCGAGTTTGATGACGTGGAAGTGGAAGAGGTGCTTACCCCCCGCGTGGACGTGGTAGCCCTGCCCGATGACGCCACGATGGAAGAGCTGGCCGACCTGTTTGCCGAAAGCGGCTATTCCCGCCTGCCGGTGTACCATGAGACCATCGACAACATCATCGGCGTGGTGCACGAAAAGGACTATTACATTGCCCGCCGCAAGGGCGTGACCAGCATTGCCGACATGGTATCGCCCACGCTGTACACCACCGGCTCCACCCAGATCTCGGCGCTGCTGCGCACGCTGCGCGAGGAGCATCACCATCTGGCCGTGGTGGTGGACGAATACGGCGGCACCGAGGGCATCGTAACGCTGGAGGACATTCTGGAAGAACTGGTGGGCGAGATCTGGGATGAGCACGACGAGGTGACGGAGGACTTCCGCCAGCAGGCCGACGGCACCTGGCTGGTGTCGGGTGCGGCCAGCATCGACGATCTGTGCGAGGAGCTTTCCATTCCCGCCGACGAGGAGATCGACGCGGTGACCGTCAGCGGCCTTGTGCAGGAAAAGAACCGCCGTCTGCCCAAAGTGGGCGACCGCTTTACCATCGGCCAGTACGAGGGCACCGTGACCAAAACCGCCCACCGCCGCGTGGTGGAGGTGCGGCTGCAGCCGGCGCCCGAAGCAAAGCCCGAAAAGGACCCCCGCGACCGCGAGCGCAGCCTGAAAGAAAAGCTGGCCCGCGACAAGGTCGCCCGGGACGAGCGCGCCGGCAGAGAGTAAGCCCGGCCCCGCGCACAGGCGTACATATTGCACCCACAGAGGGCTGCGTACACACCGCACCCAGCCCTCTTTTTATGCGCCGCCCCTGCCCTGCCGCCCGCCGGGGCCGGCGCGGCGCAAAAAGCCCCCGGGGCGTCGCCGCGCCCGGGGGCCTGTTTTCTATCCTTTGCGGCCGCGCCCGGTCAGGTGGCGGGCTTCCAGCGGCGCATCACGCCCATGCCCAACGGGAACGGGCCGGTATGCACCGCGATGGTGCAGCCGATCTGCAGCAGGCCCACCTCACACGCCGAGCGCGGATATTTGGCCCGCAGCGCGGCGCGCACCTGCATCCACAGGCGGCGGCCCTCGTCCTCGTCATAGCCGTAGCCCACGGTCATCGCGTAGTCATCCGGGTCGGCATTGCGCTCGGTCAGATAGTTCAAAAGCTGGTCAATGGTGCGCTCCATGCTTTTCAGGCGGCCGCGGGCCACGCCCGAAGAAAAGATCTCGCCCTCTTTGAACAGGATCATCGGCTTGATGCCCAGCACGTTGGCGGCGTGGCCGGCCACCTTGCCGATGCGCCCGCCGCGGATCAGGTAATCCAGGTTGCCCACTGTAAAAAAGATCTGATTGGTGGGGGCCACCCCCTCCAGCCACACCAGCGCCTGCTCGGCGGTCAGGCCGGCGTCGCGCATGGTGGCCGCCTGCTGCACCACGATCGCCTCGCTGACGGTGGCGGCGGCGGTGTCGCGCACATGGATCTTCGCGTCGGGGTATTCGTCCAAAATCAGCTCCCGGGCGTTGCGGGCGCTGCCCACGCCGCCGCTCATCTTGCCCGTAAAGGACAGGCACAGCACCTCGCGCCCCGCTTTGGCGTACGGCTCAAAGGCGGCGCGGTAATCCTCGATGCTGGGCAGGCTGGTTTTGGGCGTTTCGGCCGGGTGATCGACGATATACTGGTAAAAATCCCGCACGGGCAGCTCGGCGTTTTCTTTCAGGTAGGTTTCGCCGTTGACCGAAACATAAAACGGCACGACATGGACGTTCAGCGCCCTGGCCATTTCGGGGGTCAGGTCACAGGCGCTGTCGGTAATAATATCAAACATAAGGGGTTCCTCCGTTCTTGTTTCAGGTTTTCGGCCCGCTGCCGGCGCTCAGGTCCAGCCCGCGGATCATCTCGCGCAGCGGCAGCACCGCGCCCGGGTTGACCGAAAGCGAATCCACGCCGGTGCGCAAAAACCATTCGGTCATGGTCAGGTCGGCTCCCAGTTCGCCGCAGATGCACACGGGGATACCGTGCCGGTGGGCGGCCTCCACCGTCATCTGAATCGAGCGCAGCAAAGCGGGGTGGTGCATATCCACAAACGGCTCCAGATGCTGGTTCTGCCGGTCCAGCGCGCAGGTATACTGCAAAAGGTCGTTGGTGCCCACCGAAAAGAAATCGCAATTTTCCGCCAGAGCGTCGGCGCACAGCACGGCGGCGGGCGTTTCGATCATGGCGCCCACCTCCACCGGCCCCACCGGCACCCCCTCGGCGGTCAGCTCCTCGCGGCATTTTGCCAGCAGGGCCTTGCAGGCGGCCAGCTCCTTGGGCCCAGTAAGCATGGGGAACCTCAACGCCAGCCGCCCGTACCGGGCGGCCCGCAGCAGCGCCCGCAGCTGTGTTTTAAAAAAGTCCGGCCGGGTCAGGCAGATGCGCACCGCCCGGTAGCCCAGCGCCGGGTTCGTCTCCTCGGCCAGCTGCATATACTCCGGCGTTTTGTCCGCGCCCAGATCACAGGTGCGCACCACCACACGCCGGGGCGCCAGCCGCCGCAGCACCTGCTTGTATATGGCGAACTGCTCGTCCTCGCTGGGGGCGGCGTTGCGGTTCAGGTACAAAAATTCCGACCGGAACAGCCCCACGCCCTCGGCGTCGTTGGCTTCCACGGCGGCCACATCCTCCACGCCGCTGATGTTGGCCTCAATGCCGATCTGCACGCCGTCCAGCGTTTGGTTGGGCTTGCCGCGCAGCTCGGCCAGCATGGCCTGCCGGCGCTCGTCCTCGGCGCGCCGGGCGCGGAAGATCTCCAGCATTTTGGGCGATGGGTCCACATACAGGCAGCCTGTGTGCCCATCCAGGATCGCCATGCGGCCGTTCCATTCCTCGCACGCGGCGTCGCACTGCACCAGTGCGGGGATGCTCATGCTGCGCGCCAGAATAGCCGTGTGGCTCGACGCCGAGCCGCGCCGGGTAACAAAGCCCAGCAGCAGCTTTTTGTCCAGCCGTACCGTCTCGCTGGGGGCCAGGTCCTCCGCCACCAGGATGGCGGGCGTTTCCCCCTGCAGGGTGTCCGGGTCGCGGCCGGTCAGCACGTCCAGCAGCGTCTGGGTCACATCCTCGATGTCGGCGCTGCGCGCTGCCATGTAGGCGTCATCCAGGTCGGCGATCACCGAGGCGTGCCGGTCGCCCGACACGCGCACCGCATATTCGGCGCTGTGCGGGCCGGACACGATCAGTTCCCGGATGGAATCCATAAATTCCTGGTCCTCCAGCATCATGGCATGGATGCTGAACACCGAGGCGATCTCGTCGCCGGCCTCTGCCAACGCTTTGTCGTACAAGGTTTTCTGCTGCTCGATGGCACGCAGCCGTGCGGCCTCAAAACGCTTCAGTTCCCGCGCCGGGTCGGCGGCGGGCGACTGCGTTTCGTCGCGGATCACGATTTTTGCCCGATGGACCACGCGCAGCGGGCCGATGGCAATGCCCTCCAAAACGCTTTTTCCATTTGCTGCCTGCATGCACCCACCCTCTTTCGCTGCCTTTGCCAGAATGATAAAGCGCCCCGGCCAGGCTTTCCGCAGGGGCGCAGCACTCACAGTTTTTCTTGAAAGAAAGCCTCAATGGCTGCGGCGCATGCTTCCTCGTCCGCGCCGGTAACCTGCACCACAACTGTTTCACCCTGCCGAATGCCCAGGCTCATCAGGTTCAGCAGGTTTTTCACGCTGCTGTGCTTTTCGCCGCGGAAAATCTCCGCCTCTGCCTCATAGTTCTGCGCCAGCCGCACCAACTGCCCCGCCAGCCGAGCATGGATTCCGCAGGGGTCCGTAATGATGTATTGAATCTCTTTCATTTCCGTGCACTCCTTCAGTCTGCTTGGGCCCGCCACGCCGGGCTGCTGTTTTTACTGCTTTTATTATAATCTTCGCGGCGTGATTTTTCACCGTTTGATTTGCCGATTTTCCTTTGTTCTTTTCGTCTAAACTTACAGGGAAAGCCCCCTGCCCCGGCCCCGCGGCCCGCGCGGACCTTTTATTTTTCTTTTCTATTATACCAGCCCCGGCCGCAAAAAGAAAGAACGACCTTGTCAAAAGGCCGTTCTCTCCCCGCCCCGGCCCCGCCGCAGGGCCGCCGGCTCATTCCACCGGGTAGCCGTCGGCGTCGGCGGTAAGGTCCACATCCAGCGCCACATCCACGGCCGGCTCCTGCTGCGCGGCTGCGGCTTCCGCCGCCGCGGCGGCAGCGGCGGCAGCGGCGCTGCACCGCCCCGGCAGCGCGCCGGAGGGGGGGGCGGCCGGCTGGGCGCCGCGGGACGGGGGGTTGGACCCC
>CAMFSB010000179.1 GCA_945982465.1 uncultured Faecalibacterium sp.
TGCGGGCCGCTTCGGGGCAGCTGGTGGCGATCCACGACGCGGCCCGGCCGTTTGTCAGCCCGGCGGCGCTCGCGGCTGCGCTGGATGCCGCGGCCCGGTGCGGCGCGGCGGCCCCGGCCGTGCCGGTCAAGGATACGGTCAAGCAGGCCGCCGCGGGCGACGGCAAGACCGTGCCGGAACCCTGCCGTGTGCTTGCCACGCCGGACCGCGCCACATTGTACGCAGTGCAGACGCCCCAATGCTTTGACCGGCAGGCTTATTTACAGGTTCTGGCAGGTATGGACCCGGCCCTTGCCGGCCGCGTCACCGACGATTGCAGCCTGTTTGAGCTGGCGGGCCGCCCCGTCACGCTGACGCAGGGCGACTATGCCAACCGGAAGATCACCACGCGGGAGGACCTGCCCCCGGCAGGAACAGAAAGGGAGAGACAAATGCGGATCGGACATGGATACGACGTGCACCGACTGGTGGAGGGCCGCAGGCTGATCCTGGGCGGGGTGGAGATCCCACATGAAAAGGGCCTTTTGGGCCATTCGGACGCCGATGTGCTGACGCACGCGGTGATGGACGCCGTGCTGGGCGCGGCGGCGCTGGGGGATATCGGCCAGCATTTCCCGGACAGCGACCCTGCCTACGCCGGAGCCGACAGCCTGAAGCTGGCGGCCGCCGTCAACGGCCTGATCCGCGCGCAGGGCTGGCGCATCGGCAATCTGGACGCCACCATCCTGTGCCAGAAGCCCAAGCTGGCGCCCCATATCCCCGCCATGCGGGCAAACCTTGCGGCCGCCTTTGGGCTGGAGGCGGGGCAGGTCAGCGTAAAAGCCACCACCGAGGAGCATCTGGGCTTTACCGGCGAGGGGCTGGGCATTGCCGCCCATGCGGTCGCGCTTTTGGAGCGCGCATGACCGCCCTGTATCTCGGACAAAAAAGGCCGAAAATCGGCCCGCCGCGGTTCCCAAGCGGGGGCAGATATGCTATACTTATCCATGGATGTTTGGCTGCCGGGGCGGGCGCGTGTGCCCGCCGGCGCTTTTGTGAATCAGGCGGAGAGGAGCGCAGTCAATGAGCTGGAGCGCGATCATCGCGAACCTTCAAACCTTCAAGCCGGCGGATCTGTTCGATGTGCTGATCATCGCATTCGTGATCTACCAGCTTTTGGGCTTCATCAACCGTACCCGTGCCGGGCAGCTTGCCAAGGGCTTCATCGTCATTCTTGCGATCTATGCCGTGGCGGGCCTGTTCAAGATGCGCACGGTGCTGTGGCTGTTGGAAAACGTGCTGCAGGTCGGCGTGCTGTCGCTGGTCATCGTGTTCCAGCCGGAGATCCGGCGCGCGCTGGAGCAGATGGGGCAGACCGATCAATGGGCGGCCAAGCTGTTCCATAACCGCCACAACGACCCCAGCCTGCGCGGCAAATGGCGCAGCGCCATCATTGCGATCTGTGATGCGGCCGAGCGCCTCAGCGAGACCAAGACCGGCGCGCTGATCGTGCTGGAACGGCGCACCAATCTTTCTGAGATCATCCGCACGGGCACGCTGGTCAACAGCGAGGTGAACCCTGAGGTGCTGGGCACCATTTTTTACGAGGGCACGCCCCTGCACGACGGCGCGGTGATCATTGAAGACGGCATGCTCAAGGCGGCGGGCTGTGTGCTGCCGCTTTCCAACAACCTGGATTTCGGTAAGGATATGGGCACCCGCCACCGCGCGGGCCTGGGCATTGCCGAAAACTCCGATGCCATCGCGATCGTGGTCAGCGAGGAGACCGGCATCATCTCGGTGGCGAAAAACGGCGTGCTGATCCGGCATTTTGACCGCCAGGGCCTGTATACGCGCCTTTTGGAGGACCTGCTGCCCAAGGAGCCGGCCGCGGCCAAGGCCAAGCCCACCACGCTGGACCGGCTGCGCGCCGCGCTGCGGCTGGGCTTTTAGGAGGTGCAGCAGAAATGAACAAGGAACGTACGGCATCCTCTTCCAACGCGGCGGGGCAGGGCAAAAAAGGCCCCAAGCGCAATGTGCTGGATTCGTCCCGCATCCGATTTATGCTGGCGCTGGCGCTGGCGGTCGCATGCTGGATGTATGTCACGCTGGTGGTGCGGCCCGGCACCGAGCAGACCATCGACAACGTGCCGGTGGATTTTTCCTACGGGGCCAATACCTATACCCAACTGGGGCTGTCTATCGTCAATCAGCCTGAATATACGGTCAGCGTGGTCGCTTCGGGCGACGGGTACCGCATCGGCAGCCTGCAGCCGCAGGACTTTATTGTGTATGCGGACTATTCCTCGGTCAAAGGGGCGGGGGAAGTGTCGCTGCGGCTGAACGTCAAATGCACAGCCAGCTCCGGCGGCAATTCCATCAGCGTGAAGCTGAAAAACGACAAGACCACGGTGGACGTGGTGTTTGATACCGTCGGCGAGATCACCCTGCCCATTACGGTGGATTACAAGGATGTTACCATCGCGGAGGGCTATATCCAGAACAAGGCGGTGGCGCTGCCCGGCGAGGTCACACTGTCCGGCCCGATCGGTGAACTGGACAATGTGGCGCATGTCGTGGCCGAGATCACAGCCCGGGGGGAGCTGGACGGCAACTATACCGCCACCGTGCCGCTGCGGTATCTGGACGCGGAGGGCAACGAGGTAAAGTTCACCTATGTAACGGCCGATGTGCAGCAGGCGGAGGTGTCTCTGACCATCTACAAGCTGGCACAGGTGCCCATCTCGATCAGCTTTATCAATACCCCCATCGGCTTTGACAGCAGCGTGCTCAACTATTCGCTCAGCCAGAAAAGTCTGCGTGTGGCCGGGCCGGCTGAGATCGTGGACACCCTGAGCGAAATGAACGTGGGCGCCATTGACCTTTCCACCTTTGCGCTGGATAAGGTCTACCAGCTCCCGGTCACGCTGCCCACCGGCGTGGTCAGCCAGGAAAATGTGCGCACGATCAGCGTCAGCTTTGATACGACGGGCCTGGCCACCAAGACCTTCAACCTGCCGGATACATCGGTGGAGGTAGTCAACCTGCCTGCGGGCTACAGGCTGACGGTGGAGAGCGAACGGATCCGCAACGTGACGCTGTGCGGCCCGCAGGAAGTGCTGGACAGCCTGACGGTGCAGAGCATCGTGGCCCGCATTGATATGGACGATGTTTCCATCCTCAACGGCCAACAGAATATGGCGGTGCGCATTTATGTACCCTCCAGCGGGCAGGTATTTGCCATTGGCAGCTACACGGTGCAGTGCCGCATTGACAGCAACGCATAATACAAGGGATAACACACGACACATGCTATTGGTACGAGATATCCGCCTGCCGCTTTCCGCGCCGGAAACCCAGGCATACGCACAGGCGCTGCGGCTTGCCCGCGTGCCCGCCCGCAAGGTGGCGGGCTGCGGGGTGGCAAAGCTCTCGGTGGATGCACGCCACGGGCAGCCGCACCTTGTGTATACCATCGCGATCACGCTCAACGACGAGGGTGAAGCGCCTGCCTTTGCAGGGGCTTCGCCCTGCGTTGCTCTAAAAGAAAAAACCGTTCTTCAGGTAAAAAACGGCACAGAACCGCTGGAAAACCGGCCGGTGGTGTGCGGGCTGGGCCCTGCGGGGCGGTTCTGCGCGCTGCTGCTGGCGCGGCAGGGCTTCCGGCCCTTGGTTTTGGAGCGCGGGCCGGAGCTTTCGCGCCGGGTGGCCGCGGTGGAGCATTTTTCCGCCACCGGCGAGCTGGACGAACAAGCCAACATCCAGTTCGGCGAGGGCGGGGCGGGCACCTTTTCCGACGGCAAGCTCACCACGCGCATCGGCGATGCGCTGTGCGGTTTTGTCACCGAGGAGCTGCTGGCCCACGGCGCGCCGCCCGAGATCGCCTGGAAGCAAAAGCCCCATGTGGGCACCGACCTGCTGCGCGGGGTGATCCGATCCATCCGGCAGGAGATCGAAGCGCTGGGCGGCGAGGTGTGGTTTGATACCAGACTCACCGGCCTTAAAACCGATCAGGGCCGGCTGCGCGGCGTCACGACCACAAAGGGGGAACTGCCCTGCCGCGCACTGGTGCTGGCAGTCGGGCATTCCGCCCGCGATACCTTCGATATGCTGCTGGCCTCCGGCCTGGAACTGACCTGCAAACCGTTCAGCGTGGGCTTCCGCGCCGAGCATCTGCAAGCCACCATCGACCGCGCTCTGTACCACGAGGCGGCCGGCCCTCCCGCGTGGCCCCGGGGCGAATACCCGCTCAGCCAGCATGTCGGCGGGCGGGGCGTATATACGTTCTGCATGTGCCCGGGCGGACAGGTGGTGGCCGCCGCCAGCGAGGCAGGCGGCGTTGTGACCAACGGCATGAGTTATCATGCCCGTGTCGGCCAGAATGCCAACGCGGCGGTGGTGGTCAGTGTGGATGGGGCCGACTTTGGCGGCGACCCGCGCCGCGCGGTGGCGTTCCAGCGGGAGCTGGAGCAGCGTGCTTTCGCGGCCGGTCGCCCGGCCGGGCTGTACGCGGCCCCGGCCGAAAGCCTGTGCAGGTTTTTGGAGGGCCGCGGTGAGCTGAAACTGAACGGCCTTGTGCCTACCTATGACCGCGGCGTCTGCCCGGCC
>CAMFSB010000180.1 GCA_945982465.1 uncultured Faecalibacterium sp.
GACCTGAAGGCCCTGGCCGAGAACGGCGGCGTCTGCATGACCGAGACCGAGCACGGCTTTGCCGGCATCACCGAGCGGCTGTGCGCCAAGCCCATCGTATGCGCCTGCAACGGCACGGCGGCCGGCGGCGGCCTGGAGATCGCGCTGGCCTGCGATGTGATCGTGGCGGCGGACCACGCCCGCTTCGGCCTGACCGAAGTAAAGGTGGGCCTGATGGCCACCAGCGGCGGCCTGGTGCGCCTGCCCAAGACCATTCCCATCAAGATCGCCAGCGAAATGTGCCTGACCGGCACCCTGATCAGCGCCCAGCGCGCGGCCGAGATCGGCCTGATCAACTACGCCCTGCCCAAGGAGCAGGTCATGGACAAGGCCATGGAGCTGGCCACCACGATGGCCGCCAACGCCCCCATCCCGCTGCGCCTGACCAAACAGCTGCTGCACATGGCGCCCCACACCTCGTTTGAGGACGGCATGCGCGTGAGCCGCTACATGGCCTGGAAGTACGTGGAGAGCACCGAGGACGCGCAGGAAGGCGCAGCCGCCTTTGCCGAAAAGCGCAAGCCCAACTGGAAGAACCGCTGATTTTGCCCCGCTTTGTCCGATATGGTATCCGGTGTCTGTCGGCGGCGCAGTCCGGCACGCAGGCAGACCCAGTAAATAATGGAGGTAACACTTTATGGATTTCAGAATCACTGAAGAGCAGGAACTGATGGTGCAGGCCATTGCCGACGCCATGACCCAGGAGGATCTGGAACCGTATTTCCAGGAATGCGACCGTGAGCACAAGCACCCGACCAAGTGGTGGGATCTGCTGAAGGATCTGGGCCTGTTCAGCCTGTTTTTGCCCGAGGAGGCCTGCGGCGACGACGGCGAACCGGGCGGCGGCGAAGGCGCCGTGACCATGTTCCTGGTGATGGAGGCTCTGGGCCGTTACGGCGGACCCATCTACCTGTTCTGGGACCACGTGAAGGCGGACGCCCTGCTGGAAAACGGCACCAAGGAGCAGATCGACAAGTTCATGCCGCTGTTCTTCAAGGGCAACGGCGCGTACGCACAGGGCTTCTCTGAGCCCAGCGCGGGCACCGAGCTGTCCAGCAACACCATCCAGACCACTTATACCCGCCGCAACGGCAAGGTGTACATCAACGGCCACAAGCACTTCATCTCCGGCGCGCAGGACAACGACTACTGCCTGACCCTGGCCAAGAACAGCGAGAACCCCGAGCAGCTGACGCTGTGGTTCGTGCCCACCAACGTGCCCAACTGCAAGAAGTCCCCGATGGAAAAGATGGGCCTGAACATGGAAAACGTCAACGACATCTGGTTCGACGATGTGGAGATCGACGAAAAGGATATGTTCAGCTTTGAGGGCAACGGCCTGATGGCGACCAGCAAGGGCTTTGACTACGAGCGCCTGATCGACGCGTTCAACGCCTACGGCCAGGCCCTGTGCGCCTACGAGGACGCCTGCCGCTACGCCAACCAGCGCGTGGTCAAGGGCCAGGAGATCGGCCGCCTGCAGCTGATCCAGAACCACATCATGGAGATGACCATGCGCATCGAGGCCATGCGCAACATGCTGCTGCACTACGCCTGGAACAAGGACAACGGCTGCCTGACCCGCGCCGAGGCTTCCATCGCCAAGCAGTACTGCTCTGAATCCGCCAACATCATCGCGGACCACGCGCTGCAGGTAATGGGCGGCATCGGCTACTGCGGCAGCCGCGTCAGCCGCATCTACCGCGACCTGCGTATCACCCGCATCTCGGGCGGCACCGGCGAGATCCAGACCGTGATCGCCAGCCGTCAGGTGCTGAAGAAGTACAAGTAAGGCGGCATGCGCTGTCTCAAGAACCGGGAGGAACTATAAGCATGAAAAAAATCCTCGTATGCGTAAAACAGGTGCCGGACACCACCGAGATCAAGATCGATCCCGTTAAGAAAACGCTGATCCGTGACGGCGTGCCCAGCATCGTAAACCCCTTTGACGCCTATGCCCTGGAGCTGGCTGCCCGTATCAAGGACAAAGAGCCGGGCACCACCGTTACACTGCTGTGCATGGGCCCCCCGCAGGCCGAAAACGCCCTGCGCGAGTGCCTGGCCGTGGGCGGCGACAAGGCGTATCTGGTCAGCGGCCGTGAGTTCGGCGGCAGCGACACCCTGGCCACCAGCTACATCCTGGCCACCGCCGTGCGCAAGCTGGAGGCGCTGGAGGGCAAGTTCGATCTGATCTTCTGCGGCAAGCAGGCCATCGACGGCGACACCGCCCAGGTCGGCCCCGAAATGGCCGAGCATCTGGGCCTGCCCCAGATCACCTACGCCGTGGAGGCCACCGCCGAAGCGGACCGCGTGGTGGTGAAGAAAGAGGTTGAGGAAGGCTTTGAGATGATCGCCGCGCCTTACCCCTGCGTGGTCACCGTCACCAAGCCCTCGTTCGACCCCCGCTTCCCCAGCATCAAGAGCAAAATGGCCGCCAAGCGCGCTACCATTCAGGTGCTGGCCTTTGCCGACCTGGAAGCCGACATCGACAGCAGCCGCATCGGCCTGAAGGGCTCCCCCACCAAGGTGAAAAAGACGTTCACCCCCGAAGTAAAGACCTCCGGCGTGAAGCTGACGGCCGAAACTTCGGAAGAAGGCGCTGAGAAGCTGTTTGCCGTGCTCAGCGAGAACCATGTTCTGTAAGGGGAGGGAGAAGCAAAATGGCTGAAGTCAAGAACAAAAACCTCTGGGTATTCATCGAGACCGACGACCAGGGCAGCGCCAAGAGCGTGGGCCTGGAGCTGTTGGTCCCCGGCCGCCGCCTGGCCGACAAGCAGGGCGGCGCGCTGGTGGCTGTGGTGCTTGGCAACAACACCGACGCCGCCGTGGCCGCCTCTGCCGAGCACGGCGCCGACGAAATCATCTGCGTGGATCAGCCCGAGTTGGCCCACTACACCACCGACGCCTACACCAAGGTGATGTGCACGCTGGTGGAAAAGTACGGCCCCACCACCATGCTGATCGGCGCTACCAACAACGGCCGCGACCTGGGCCCGCGCGTGTCCTGCCGGCTGAACACCGGCCTGACCGCCGACTGCACCGCCCTGGACATTGACGACGAGACCGGCAACATGGCCTGGACCCGCCCGGCGTTCGGCGGCACCCTGCTGGCTCCCAGCCTGTGCCCCGACCAGCGGCCCCCGCTGGGCACCGTGCGCCCCGGCGTGTTCAAGAAAGAAGAGCCGGTGGCCGGCCGCACCGCCCCTGTGACCCGCGAGCATGTGGACTTTGCCGAGGGCGAGATCCGCACCCAGCTGCTGGAGACCATCTGCGAGACCGCCGGCGAGCTGGTCGACCTGGAAAACGCCGAGATCATCGTGTCCGGCGGCCGCGGCGTGGGCGGGCCGGAAGGCTTTGCCCCGGTGCGTGAGCTGGCGGCGGTTCTGGGCGCCACGGTGGGCGCTTCCCGCGCGGCGGTGGACGCCGGCTGGATCTCCCACGCCCACCAGGTGGGCCAGACCGGCAAGACCGTCGGCCCCAAGGTGTACATCGCCTGCGGCATTTCGGGCGCCATCCAGCATCTGGCCGGCATGAGCAGCTCCGATGTGATCGTCGCCATCAACAAGGACCCCGACGCCCCCATCTTCAACGTGGCGGACTACGGCCTGGTGGGCGATCTGAAAGTGGTGCTGCCCATCCTGACCGAAAAGATCAAGCAGGCCAAGGGCCTGTAAGCCGACCGTATCCACCCTGAATCTGATAAAGGAGATCATCATGGATTTCAAACTGAACGAAGACCAGCAGTTGATGCAGGACATGTTCCGCGATTTTACCGAGCAGTTCGTCAAGCCCATCGCGGCCGAGCTGGATGAGCAGGAGCGCTTCCCCGCCGAGCTGGTGCCCCAGATGGGCGAGACCGGCCTGCTGGGCATCCCCGTGGCTGAGGAATACGGCGGCTCCGGCGCCGGCAACCTGGCCTATGTGCTGGCCGTGGAGGAAGTTTCCAAGGCCTGCGCCAGCACCGGCGTGACCATTTCGGCCCATACCTCGCTGTGCTGCTGGCCCATTGAGCACTTCGGCACCGAGGAGCAGAAGCAGAAGTACCTGCCCGACCTGGCCACCGGCGAAAAGCTGGGCGCGTTCGGCCTGACCGAGCCGGGCGCCGGCACCGACGCCGCCGGCCAGCGCACCACCGCCGAGGACAAGGGCGACCACTGGCTGCTCAACGGCAACAAGATCTTCATCACCAACGGCGAAGTGGCCGACGTGTATGTGGTCTTTGCCATGCCCGACAAGTCCCTGGGCAACGAGGGCATCAGCGCCTTCTTCGTGGAAAAGGGCTGGGAAGGCTTCAGCTTCGGCAGCCACGAAAAGAAGATGGGCATCCGCGGCAGCTCCACCTGCGAGCTGATCTTTGAGAACGTCAAGGTTCCCAAGGAGAACCTGCTGGGCGAAGTGAACAAGGGCTTCAAGATCGCCATGGCCACGCTGGACGGCGGCCGCATCGGCATTGCCGCCCAGGCACTGGGCATCGCCGAGGGCGCGCTGGACGCCGCTGTGGAGTACGTCAAGACCCGC
>CAMFSB010000181.1 GCA_945982465.1 uncultured Faecalibacterium sp.
CGTGATGGCGGCGCGCACCGCATACAGCGCGCCCACCAGCCCTACGCCTGCGTAGACCATGCTGTTCACAAAGCGGGTGCAGGGGTTGGTCAGGCTGGAAAAGAAAATGGCGTTCAGGCTCGCGTTTCGCAGCCGGCCGTTCACCTGATCGAACGCGGCCAGGCTTTCGGCCTCGTGGCCGAACGCCTGCACCACTTTCTGCCCCTCGATCATTTCGTTGATCAGGGCGGTCTGCTCGCCGCGCACGGCGCTCTGCTGCTGGAAATACTTGTAGCTGCGTCTGGCGATAAAGCCGGCGACCACCAGGCTCAGCGGCGTGATGCACACCACCACCAGTGTGATGGGCACGTTTACCAGCAGCATAAAGCCCAGCGTGCCCGCAATGGTCAGCACGCCGGTAAACAGCTGGGTAAAGCCCATCAGCAGGCCGTCGGCAAAGGTGTCCACATCGGCGACGACGCGGCTGACCAGGTCGCCCGCCGGGTGCACGTCCAGATACGAAAGCGGCAGCTTCTGGATCTTGCGGATCGCCGCGTTGCGCAGATCGCGGGAAACGAAATAGGTGATGCGGTTGTTGCATACGCTCATCACCCACTGGGTGACGGCGGCTACGGCGGTGGCGGCCGCAACGGACACTAAAATGCGCGCAATGGAGGCAAAATCCACCCGGCCCGCGCCCAGCATACAGTCGATGGCGCTGCCGGTCAGGATGGGCACATACAGCTGGGTCACCACGTTTACGGCGGCAAACGCCAGGCTCAGCGCCACAAAGCCGCCGTAAGGGGCAATGTGCCGCAGCACGCGCCGCAGGGTGCTTTTGCGCGCCACGGGGGAAAGGGCCTGTTTTGCTTTGGCGGCCATTACTGCTCGCCTCCTTTCTTGAACTGGCTTTCGTAGATCTCTTTATAGACTTCGCAGCTCTGCATCAGCTGGGTGTGGGTGCCCTGGCCCACCAGCCGGCCGTCGTCCAGCACCAGGATCTGGTCCGCGTGCATCAGGCTGGCGGCGCGCTGGCTTACAATGAACACGGTCCGGCTGCCGGGCAGCGCGCGCAGGGCCTTGCGCAAGGCGGCGTCGGTGGCAAAGTCCAGCGCGCTGGCGCTGTCATCCAAAATCAGGATCGGCGGGTCCTTTACCAGCGCGCGGGCAATGGTCAGGCGCTGCTTCTGCCCGCCCGACAGGTTGCGCCCGCCCTGTTCCACCGGCTCGTCCAGCCCAAGGGGCTTGGCCCGCACAAAATCGGCAGCCTGGGCGGTCTCCAAAGCGGCCCAAAGCTGGTCGTCGGTGGCCCCGGGGCAGCCCCACAGCAGGTTGGAACGGATGGTGCCGCCGAACAGCTGAGCCTTTTGCATCACGGTGCCCACCATGCCGCGCAGCTGTTCCCGCGGCCAGCCGGCCACGGGGCGGCCCATCAGCACCACGGTGCCGCTGGTGGCGTCGTAAAAGCGGGGGATCAGGTTTACCAGGCTGGACTTGCCGCTGCCGGTGCCGCCGATCACGCCGATGGTCTGCCCGCGCAGGGCGGTAAAGCTGATGTCGCTCAGGCTTTCGCCGCCCGCGCCCGCATACCGCAGGCTCACATGGTCAAAGCGCACGGCCGGTGCGTCGGCCGGCGCGGCCTGTTCCCCGGCCAGCGCCGCAGGGAAGGTCATGCCCGGGGTGGTGTTCAGCACGGCCTGCACGCGGCCCGCGCAAGCCAGCGCCTTGGTGGTCAGCACAATGGTGTTGGCCATTTTGACCAGCTCCACCAAAATCTGGCTCATGTAGCTGACCAGCGCCACCACATCGCCGTCCAGCAGCAGGCCGGCGTTCACCTCCGCCGCGCCCACATACAGCAGCGCCACGATGGCAAGGTTGATGAGCACATAGGTCAGCGGGTTCATCAGCGCCGAAATGCCGCCCACATGCAGCTGCAGCCGGGTCAGCAGGGCGTTGGCGTCCTCAAACCGATCCACCTCGCTCTGCTCCTTGCTGAACGCGCGCACCACGCGCACGCCGGAAAGATTTTCCCGCGTGACGCCCAGCACCTTGTCCAGCCGCTGCTGCACCTGCCGGTACAGCGGGCGGGTCCACACCATCACGCCGAACACCACCACCGACAGCAGCGGGATGGCGACCACAAAGATCAGCGCGGCGCGGAAGTTGATGGTAAACGCCATCACCATGCTGCCGAACACGATGAACGGGCTGCGCAGAAACAGCCGCAGCGCCATGTTCAGCCCGCTTTGCACCTGGTTGATGTCGCTGGTCATGCGGGTGATCAGCGTGCTGACGCCCAGCGTGTCCATAGCGGAAAAATCCAGCGTCTGGATGTGCGCAAACAGCGCGTGCCGCAAAGCGGTGGAGTAGCCCACCGAGGCCCGGGCCGCGAAATACTGGGCGGTGATGCTGCACGCCAGGCCGATCACGCCCAGCGCCACCAGCAGCCCGCAGCGGGCCAGAATGTAGCCCACGTCGCCGCCTGCGATGCCGGTGTTGATGATGTCGGCCATGACCAGCGGCACAAACAGGTCGAACAGCGCTTCCAGCATTTTGAACAGGGGGGCGATGACGCTCTCTTTTTCATAGCCCCTGATGAACCGAAGCATACCTTTCATTCACGTTCTCCTTTGGCGGCGCGGTGCGCCGCGGATTTTGCGGCCGCCGCACGGCGGGCGGCCCGTCCTTTTTCAGAATACCACAAAACACACTATATGGATAATATTTATTTTGTGCTATAATCATACCAAATTCGTATCAAACGCGGGCGCACAGCGGGCTGCGCCCCAAAAAGGGGGGGCCGGGATGGAACTGCGGCAGCTGCAATACTTTATCGCGGTGGTCGAGGAGGGAACGGTGTCGGGGGCGGCCCGGCGGCTGAACATGTCGCAGCCGCCGCTTTCGGCCCAGCTGCATGCGCTGGAAGCGGATGTGGGCTGCGCGCTGTTTGAACATGCCGGCCGCCGCCTGCGCCTGACCGCGGCGGGCGCGGCGTTTTACGACCGGGCCTGCTCCATTGTGCAGTTGTGCGGCGCAGCCAGGGCCGAAATGGCCGCCTACGGCAGCGGCCGTGCGGGCACGCTGCGGGTGGGGGTGGTGTCGTCGGTGTGCGGCACCGTGTTTGCGGGCTGGCTGGGCCGCTATGCCGCGGCCTGCCCGGGCATCTGCTGCGAGCTGCACGAGGCCAACACCTACCAGCTTCTGGAGCGCCTGGCACAGCGCCAGATCGACCTGGCCATTGTGCGCACGCCCTTTTCGGCGCCGGAATTTAACTGTGTGCCGCTGCAGCGCGAGCCGATGCTGGCCGTGGCCCGGCCCGGCGTGCTGCCCGGGGCGCCGGCGCCTGATGCCCCGCTGCCGCTGGCTGCGCTGGCAGCCACGCCCCTGATCCTCTACCGCCGGTGGGCGGACATCGTGCGCGGGCAATTCCAGCTGTGCGGGGCGCAGCCGCAGGTGCACTGCGTATGCGACACGGCCGCCACCGCTTTGCGCCTGGCGCAGGCGGGGCTGGGGGCCGCTCTGGTGCCGGCATCTGCGGCGCAGGGCCGGACCCCGGAACTCTGGGCGGGGCGCCGCCGCCGGCGCACTGCGCAGGCGACACGGCCGCCGCCGCGTCGCGCCTGGCACAGGCGGGGCGGGGGCCGCGCTGGTGCCGGCATCGGCGGCGCAGGGCCTGACCGCGGAGCTGTGCGCGCGGCCGCTGGCCGAGCAGGCGCTTTCCTCGCAGATCGCGGTGCTCACGCGGCGGGGCGACGTGCCGGCCCCGGCGGCGGTGTTTGTGCAGCAGCTGGCAGAGTCTTGCACAGATTGTTCATAAATGCACTATAGTTTTTCCATACCAATCGGGTATTCTTAAGCTGATTCTATTCAAAAAACCACCCGTCGCCGGCTGTGAAGCAAAGCCGGCCCCCGGGCGGGAGCCTTTGGTTCGGAGTGTGAAAACGTATGAGCAAAGTCATCGGCATTGACCTGGGCACCACCAACTCCTGTGTGGCGGTGGTCGAGGGCGGCAAGCCTGTGGTCATCCCCAACGCGGAGGGCGAGCGCACCACGCCCAGCGTGGTGGCCTTTACCAAGGACGGCGAGCGCCTGGTGGGGGGCGCGGCCAAGCGGCAGCTTGCGGCCAACTCCGCCCGCACCATCTCCAGCATCAAGCGGCACATGGGCAGCGGGTACCGGGTGCCCATCGACGGCAAGGACCTGACCCCGCAGGAGATTAGCGCCATGATCCTGAACAAGCTGCGCCGCGACGCCGAAAGCTACCTGGGCGAGCCGGTGACGCAGGCGGTCATCACGGTGCCCGCATATTTTGACGACAGCCAGCGCAAGGCCACCCAGGACGCCGGCCGCATCGCCGGGCTGGAGGTGCTGCGCATCATCAACGAGCCCACGGCCGCCGCGGTGGCCTATGGGCTGGACAACGAGGCCGCCCAGAAAGTGCTGGTGTACGACCTGGGCGGCGGAACCTTTGACGTTTCCATCATCGAGATCGAGGACGGCGCGTTCACCGTGCTGGCCACCGGCGGCGACACCGCCCTGGGCGGAGATGACTTTGCCCAGCGCATCGTGGCGCCT
>CAMFSB010000182.1 GCA_945982465.1 uncultured Faecalibacterium sp.
CACTCAAGCCGGTGGACCTGGGTACCTGGCTGGGTATGCTCCCGCTGGTTTTTACCCCAGCTACCCGCTGGGGCTGTGCGGCTGCCCCCACGAAAACCCCGGCCCGAACGCGCCGGTAAACACCACAGGCGAATGCTTTGCCAAGCTGGACGCCTGGGCCGCCCACGCGGCGGCGCTGGGCTGCACCGCCATTTACCTTGGCCCGCTGTTTGAAGCGGGCAGCCACGGCTACGATACCATTGATTACCGCACCGTGGACCGGCGGCTGGGCACCAACGGAGAGCTGCGGCAGTTTGTGGCAAACTGCCACGCCCGCGGCCAGCGCGTGGTGCTGGACGGGGTGTTCAACCATGTGGGGCGCGGGTTTGCCCCGTTTCAGGATCTGCTGGCAAACCGCGAAGGCTCCCGCTGGCGCGACTGGTTCAGCGGCGTCAACTTCTGGGGCAACAACGAATACGGCGACGGCCTGAGCTACGACAACTGGGGCGGTTACAATCTGTTGGTCAAGCTGAACCTGCGCAACCCGGAGGTGCGGGACTATCACTTTGAGACGGTCCGCTATTGGGTGGAGCAGTTCGATATCGACGGCCTGCGGCTGGACGCGGCCGACGTGCTGGATTTTGACTTTATGCGCGAGCTGCGGCAGGTGGCCGATACGATCAAGCCGGAGTTCTGGCTGCTGGGCGAGGTGATCCACGGGGATTACAGCCGCTGGGCCAACGGCGGCATGCTGCACTCGGTGACCAACTACGAGCTGCACAAGGGGCTGTGGAGCGGCCACAACGACCACAATTATTTCGAGATCGCCCATAGTGTGCGCCGCCTGCTGGGGCTGTGCGGCAGTGTAAAGCTGTACACCTTCAGCGATAACCACGACGTGCCCCGCCTGGTCAACCGGCTCAAAAACCGGGAGCATGCCCGGCTGGTCGCCATGCTGACGTATACGCTGCCCGGCGTGCCCAGCCTGTACTACGGCTCGGAATTCGGCATCGAGGGCGAAAAAGCCCCCGGCAGCGACTGGCCGCTGCGCCCGGCGCTGGAGCTGGCGGATTACGCCGGGGCCGAAACCGAAAACCCCCTTACGGCTTTGTATGCCCGCCTGGGGCGGCTGAAAGCGGAGCACCCGGCGCTGTCGGCGGGGGCGTATCAGGAGCTGAGCCTGACTACCCGCCAGTACGCCTTTGCCCGCGTGGGCGAAAACGAAACGCTGATCACGCTGCTGAACAACGACGACGCCCCCGCCCGCATCGAATGTCCGCTGCCGGCGGCCGGCGGGGCCGTGCGCGATGTACTGGCAGGCTGCCCGGGTCAGCCGGAGATCGAACTGCGGCTGGAAAACGGCCGCCTGATCGCCGAGTTGCCGGCCGGCAGCGGCGCGGTGGCGCTGGTGCGCTGAATGGACAGAAAAACCGGAAAGAGGAAATGCTTTATGGCGATGGCTGCGCGGCAGCGCCGTGAACAGATCCAGAAAATACTGGCTTCGGCCAAGGGGCCGGTCAGCGCCTCGTCGCTTGCGGCAACGCTGTCGGTGTCGCGGCAGATCGTGGTGGGAGATATCGCCCTGCTGCGGGCCGGCGGCTGCGCCATCGACGCTACGCCCCGGGGCTATGTGATGCACACCCAGGCGCAGCAGGGCTACACCGGTCTGTTGGCCTGTGCCCACAGCACCCCCGAACAGCTGAAACAGGAGCTGTACATCGTGGTGGACAACGGCGGCTGTATGGAGACCGTCAGCATCGAAAACCCCCTGTACGGCGAGATCAGCGGCACGCTGCACGTAGCCAGCCGCTACGACGCCAATGTGTTTTTGCAGCGCGCCGCCGAGCAGCCCGACGGCCTGCTCTCGCGCATGTCCGGCGGTGTGCTCCTGCACATGGTGCGCTGCCCGGACGAGGAGACCGTCCGCGGCATTGAAGAAGAGCTGGACAAAGCCGGCCTGCTGTACAAAAAGGAATGAGTGCCCCGCGCCCTGCACGCATTTTGCGTGCAGGGCGCTTTTTGCCGTTGCCGGCCCGCAAAACGGCGGCGCACCCCTTGTAAAATCGGGTCAAACCGGTAAGATAGAATTGACCGGCCGGTCAAACCCAGCATATACACGCAAAGGAGGATGCTTATGGAGCCCGGTTTTCGCCAGCTTCCCGCCGCCAAACGCCGCCGCATTCTGGACGCAGCGCTGCAGGAATTTGCCGCCCACGATTACAAAGCTGCCAACACGGCCTCCATTGCGGCGCGGGCAGGCATCTCCAAGGGGATGCTGTTTTATTACTTCAAGGATAAAAAGACGCTCTACCTGACGCTGGTGCGCTGGCTGTGCGAATTTATGGAGCGCGAAATGCAGATCACCCATCCCACCCCGCAGACCGACCTGTTTCTGATGCTGGATGAGATCGGCCGCAAAAAGAAGCCGCTGCTCAAATCCATGCCGGGCGTGCTGGAATTTTCGGTGCGGGCCTTTTACCACCCGGGCGGCGAACTGGGCGAGGTGATGGACCGGTACATGCTGCGCATGACCGATATGTTGTTTGATAAATACCTGGCCGGGGTGGACACCGCCAAGTTCAAGCCGGGGTACGGCCCGCGGCAGGCGGTGGACCTGCTGATCTACCTGACGGACGGGTACCTGCACACCCAGCGCATGGCGGGCCATCCGCTGAATGTGGACGCATTGTACGAGCAGTATGAGCGCTGGCAGGAGATGGTGCGCGCCTATGTGTACCGCCCCGAATACCTGCCGGCACAAACCACTTCCGGCGCTGCGCCGGAACAAAGCGAGGAGGACCTATGAACGACACCATGATTGAGACCCTTGGCCTGACCAAGGACTACGGCGGCAAGGGCGTGTTTGATTTGGGCTTGGCCGTGCGCGCCGGCGAATGCTACGGCTACCTTGGCCCCAATGGTGCCGGCAAAACCACCACGCTGCGGCTGCTGATGGGCTTTATCCAGCCCGGCGGCGGCACGGCGCGCATTGCCGGGCTGGACTGCTTTGCCGATGCGGCCGCCGTGCACGCCCGGGTGGGCTACCTGCCCGGCGAGCTGGCGCTGATGGAGGAGTTGACCGGCTGGCAGTTTTTAACGCTGATGGCCCGCATGCGCGGCCTGGCCGATCTTTCCCGCGCCCGCCAGCTGGCCGAATTGTTTGAGCTGGACGGCACTGTGCCCATCCGCAGGCTGTCCAAGGGCAACAAGCAGAAGGTGGGGCTGGTATGCGCGTTTATGGCTTCGCCCCAGGTGCTGCTGCTGGACGAACCCACCAGCGGCCTGGACCCGCTGGGCCAGAACCGCTTTGTGCAGCTTGTGCTGGAAGAAAAACGCCGCGGTGCGACGATTTTGCTTTCGAGCCACAGCTTTGAGGAAGTGGAGCGCACCTGCGACCGGGCGGCCATCCTGCGCGGCGGGCGCATCGTGTGCGAGGACACGCTGGCCGCCCTGCGGCAGGACCGGGGCCGCAGCCTGACCGTGGAATTTGCCGGCGAGCAGGCCGCCGCCAAAGTGGAGCAGGCGTTTGCGGGCGCGGTGCGCCAGGGCTGCACCGTGCAGCTCACCGTGCGCAGCAGCGACATCGCCCGGCTGCTGCGGCTGTGCGGCGAAGCGGGCGCGGTGGATATCCAAAGCCGCACCCAGACGCTGGAGGAACTGTTTTTGCATCTCTATCAGGAAAAAGGAGGCTGCGCCCAATGAAAAATCTGCTGTGCCGGCCGCTGCTGGCCAAGGAGCTGCGCGCCAACGGGAAGCTGGCGGCCTTGTTTGCCGGGGTGCTCACCCTGTATTCCATCATCATTATCGGCATGTTTGACCCCGCCTTGGGCGAAAGCCTGGAGCAGATGGCCCAAAGCATGCCCCAGCTGTTTGCCGCATTCGGCATGGCCAACGCGGGCGCCACGCTGCTGGATTTTATGCTCAATTATCTGTACGGCTTTTTGTTTCAGGTGTTCCCGCTGGTGCTCACGCTTTTGCTGGTGCACCGGCTGCTGGTGCGCTACGCCGATCGGGGCAGCCTGGCCTGGCTTTTGGCGCAGCCGGTGCCGCGCCGCACACTGGCGTGCACGCAGATCGCCGCGCTGGGGCTGTACCAGCTGGTTTTAACGGCCTATCTCACAGTGCTGTGCGTGGGCGCGGCGGGCGCGATGTTCCCCGGCGAGCTGGATGTCCGCGCGCTGCTGGCGGTGAACATGGGCCTGGTGGGCCTGCACCTGATGCTGGCCGGCGTGTGCTGGCTGGGCGCCTGCGTGTTTGCGGGCGGGCGGCTGGCGCTGGGCAGCGGCGGCGGGCTGTGCGTGCTGTTTTTGCTGGTACAGATGCTCTCGCAGGTGGGCGAGCAGACCGAATGGCTGCGGTATCTCACCCCGCTGACCCTGTTTGACCCGGCGGCGATCGCGGCCGGGCAGGCCGGCGCGCTGTGGCAGGCCGCGGCGATGTACGCGGTGGCGGCAGCGCTGTTCGGGGCCGGTACAGCGGTGTTCACGCGCCGCGACCTGAGCCTGTAAGCGCGTTCCAGAACATAAAAACGGAGCCGCCCCGGC
>CAMFSB010000183.1 GCA_945982465.1 uncultured Faecalibacterium sp.
GAAGGACAGTGTGGACGCGGTAAGGATGGTAGAGCCGATGCTCATGGTCGCAATGACGATCAGCTGCGGGATGACATTGGGGATCAGATGGCGGAAGATGCGGCGCGAAACGCTGATACCGCAGGCCTCGGTTGCAGTCATGAACTCCTGCTCGCGCAGCGAGAGGATCTGGCCGCGCACCATGCGGGCGATGGAGGGCCAGCCCAAAAAGCCCAGCACCAGCATCAGGTACAGCATACGGATCTGCGGATCGACGCGCATGGCGTCCATGGCAGCGCCCAGGATGATGATCAGCGGCGTGGAGGGGATGCAGTAGAAAATATCCACGATACGCATGATCAGGTTGTCGACCCAGCCGCCGAAGTAGCCGGAGATGCCGCCCAAAATCACGCCCAGCACGGTCTCGATGATCACCACGATGAAGCCGATGACCAGCGAAACGCGGCCGCCGTACATCAGGCGGGTCAGCATATCCATGCCGTTTTTATCGGTGCCCAGCCAGTGCGCCTTGCTGGGGGAGGAATAGGTGTCGTACACGCGGGTGGAGGTTTCCTGCTTGACCGACCAGATCTGGGTGGCGGCGTCGTACTCCAGCGTGTACTCGGGCGTTGGACCGCCCCACATCGCGGCTGATCACGGCCACGCCGTCCCCGCCCTGGGTGATGGCGCCGTCAGCGTCCACACGGTACGCCGCGCCGTCGGCGGTAAAGTCGCCGCCGCCCTGGGCGTAGGCCAGCAGGGCATGGTACTGGAAGTCAAAGGTAAAGGTGGCGCTGCTGTCCTCGGCGCTGATCACGTCCAGATAGGCCGCGCCGATCAGCTTTGCGCCATTGTAGATGGAATAGAACGCTTCGCCCTCTTTTACAACAGTATAGGTCACACCGTTGTAATCAAAACTTTCTTTGTTGCCGGTAATGGCCAGAATGGTCTGCGCCTGCAGCAGCGCGCCGTATTCGTCGTCCGCTTTCAGGTAGCGGTAGCTGGTGTTTTCTGATGCGGCCACGTACTCCTTGCGGATCATGTCGTACCGGTAGAAGATCTCGTCCTCGCCGTAGGGACTGAGCGCACCGCCCACAAACGCAAACAGGAACATGGCGATCAGAATGATCACGCCCGCCACTGCAATGCGGTTGCGGAAAAACCGCTGCGCCACCATCGCGCCCGGCGAAAGCACCTTGACACGGCGGTCGTCGTTCAGCGAAAGCTGCTCGCCTTCGCCGGCGCCGGAAGTGTCCTGCATGCGGCCGTCCGGTGCAGCTTCGGCCGAGTTTTTGCCTTTCAGCTCGTCCATATTATCACGCATCATCAGTCACATTCCTTTCTTACGACAGCCGCACGCGGGGGTCGACCACGGCGTACAGAATATCAGAGATCAGGTTGCCCGCCAGGGTCAATACGGCCATAAAGGTCATATAGAACATCGAGAACGGGATGTCGCCCGCGATCATCGCCTGGTAGGACGTATAACCGATGCCCGGGATGGAGAACAGCGTTTCGGTGATCAGCGCGCCGGAGAACAGGCCCGGCAGGCTGCCGCCGATGATGGTGACCAGCGGGATGAGGGTATTGCGGAACGCGTGGTGATAGATGACCTTGCTTTCTGACAGGCCTTTGGCGCGGGCGGTGCGGATGTAATCCGCGTTCAGCACCTCCAGCATGTTGGTGCGGGTGTAGCGCATCAGCGAGCCGACCGATACGATGACCAGCGTGCAGATGGGCAGCACCAGATGCCAGCCCATATCCATCATTTTGCCCCAGGCGGAAAGCTGGTTGTAATTGCGGCCCATCAGGCCCGCCAGTTCAAACCAGCCCAGTTTGACCGAGAACACCAGCTTGAGCAGCGTGGCAAAGAAGAACGTGGGCAGCGAAATGCCGGCCAGCGCGAACACGCTGATGGCGTAGTCGGCGCGGGAATACTGCTTGGTGGCAGCGATCACGCCCAGCGGGATGGCAATGATCAGCTCCAGCACAAAGGCAATGGCGCCCATTACAAAGGAAATGCCGATCACCTCGCGGAACTTGTCCAGCACAGGCACGGTGAACTTCCAGCTGTCGCCAAAGTTGCCGCGCAGCATTTCGCCCATCTGCATGATGAAGCCGGTGAAGATGTTGGTGTCCAGATGATACTGCGCGTTCAGCTGGTCCAGCCATTCGCCGTACGATTTGGAGCCGGGCTGCTGGCTGAGCTGCATGGCCATCGATTCCACATACGACTGCGGCAGGCAGCGCATCAGCGTGTAGATGATAAAGCACACAAAGAACAGGATCACCACAGACAGCAATGTTCTTTTGACAATAAATTTTTTCATATTGTCCCCTCCTGGCGGTTGATTTTTGCGCACGGGCAGCGGGGGCGCGCCGCTTTGCAAAGTCTGAAAATAAAAAATCCTGCGTATCAGTGGGCGGTTCCGGCACCATAGGCCAACGCCGAAGCCGCCGTCTCATACGCAGGATTAGCCGCCGCCCCGCGGCCTTGCGGCCGCAGGGCAGCGCACTAATACTGCAAATGCTGGATGGGACTGTTTTAGTTCAGTTCCAGCTGCTCGATGTCATTGCCCCAGCCCCAGTAGGTGGTGATGTCCGGGGTCAGCGTGGACAGGTTGATGCGCTCCGAGGAGAAGATCACGCAGTTCAGACGCTGATAGATGGGGATCTCGCAGGCCCAATCCACAATGCGATCCAGGCACTGCTTGTACAGAACCTTGCGGTAGCTCTGGTCGAAGGACTGGCGGGCTTCCATGATCCACTGATCCAGCTCGGCATCCTGGATGTAGTAGTAGTGCGAGCTGCCGCCCTTGTTGGCGCCGCCGTTGGCAACGTCGGAGTAGTAGATCTGGTACATATCCGGGTCGGCGGTGGCCTGCCAGGCCATGGTCCACAGCTCGGCGGTGCCGGCGTTCAGGTTGTTGCCGATGGTCACGGTGCCGTCGGACACGTCGGTGATGATCAGGTTGAAGCCGATGGTCTTCAGCGCGGCGGAAGCGTTGGCGACGACCATGAAGTTGGGGTGGTCGCCGTTGCCGCCGGCGGGGATGATCAGCTCATACTCCAGCTTGGCGCCCTTGGGGGCAGCGGTCAGCTTGCCGTCGGCCACGGTGTAGCCGGCAGCCTCAAAGAAGCCCAGCGCAGCCTGCAGAGCGGCGGCGTACTTTTCTTCCTCGCTCATGCTGTCGGAGTAGATGGCGTTGCCGTTCACATCGGTGGAGAAGGCGATCTTGTAGCCCTCGTCGGTCACGCGCGGAGCAGCCCAGGAGGTGTCGGAAATGGGGTAGTTGAT
This sequence comes from uncultured Faecalibacterium sp., assembly GCA_945982465.1. Taxonomy (GTDB): domain Bacteria; phylum Bacillota; class Clostridia; order Oscillospirales; family Ruminococcaceae; genus Faecalibacterium. Next base: position 3,278 of record CAMFSB010000183.1, read on the forward strand.
GACGTTGGCACGCTCGCCGTAGTAGGAGTCGATGGCCTCGTCGCGGTAGACGGAGATCACGGTGGCAATGGCCTTGCGCAGGTTCTTGGAAGCGTCGGAGCCCGGCTCGCCGTTCACGCAGACGTTCTTGGCGCATATGCCAACGTAGCCGTAGCCCAGGTTGTTGACCGTGTTGATGGTGATGACCGGGCCGTCAAAGTCGGCAGTGCCGTTGATGGCGGTGATCTCGTCGATGGTGTCGTTGCTGAAGGAGGGCGAGGTGATATCCACGGTGCCGGCATCCACAGCGTTGACCTTATCGGCGTCGAGCAGGGTCATGAAGTTGATGTGCGCGATCTTCGGCTCGCCCTTGTAGTACAGGGGGTTGGCGTCCAGCGTGACGGTGCCGTTGGTGAAGCTGTTGAAGGTGTACGGGCCGCCGCCGATGGGGGCGGTGGTGACCGACTTCACAGCGGACAGGTCGCCCTTGGTAAAGCCGAAGGAGTTGTTGTTGTAATCATACTTGCTCTCATCGCCGTAGTAGTGCATGGGCACAACGGGGATGCCGGCTACCTGGTAGATGGCGGTGGCGTCGATCTGGGTCAGGGTCAGGGTCATGCTGTAATCGCCGGTGCGCTTTACGCCGGTGATGCTGGCAGCGGAATCGCCGGTCTTGACGCCGATCTCGGAGAACTTGTACACATCCTCGGGGATCAGGTCAGCCAGGGCGGAACCGGCGCTCTCAGCTTCCATGGAAGCGAAGCTCCAGCCGTAGGCCTCGCCGATGGCCAGGAAGAAGTCCTTCGCGTCAGCGTCGGCCGCCAGGTCGTAGCCCCAGTTGGCAGCGCAGGCGGCAACGCTGTCGTCGGCGCTGTTGTGGCCGTTGGCGATCAGCCAGTCAACGATCTCCTGCGCGTAGGCCGTGCCGCCGTTGTTCACAGCGTCCCAGAACGCCTTCTGCTGCTCCTCGGTGACCAGGGAGAAGTCGGTGTTGTCCTCGCCCAGGGTCGCCAGCAGGTTGGCCAGGGTGTCCATACCGGTGCGGTAAGCGGCCATGCCCTCGACCGGCAGGGCGCTGAAGGTGATGGAGCCATCGTAGGTGGGGTCGCACAGAACGTAAATACCGAAGATGACGTCGTCGATGTCGGCGGTGGTGCCGTCGGAGAACTTGATGTCATCGCGCATGGTGATTTTGTAATCGACCGTGCCGTCGGCGTTCTCAACAATGTCGCAGTCTGCAATGCCG
>CAMFSB010000184.1 GCA_945982465.1 uncultured Faecalibacterium sp.
TGGATCAACGGATACAGCGCGGTCGTGCCCAACGTCTGCGGCACAGCGCGCTGAGAAAGGGGGAACAAACAGGATGAACAACATGTGGAACCAAAGCCGTAAACCGGCCGCCCTGCTTTTTTCCCTTGTGGTGCTGGTCTGCGTGGCAGTGGGCGGTACAGCCGCCTTCCTCACCGCCCGTGGGCAGACAGTCAACGCCTTTGCCCCCGGCACCGTGGGCGCACAGGTCACCGAGGACTTTGACGGAACCGTCAAGAAAAATGTAAACGTCACCAACACCGGCAGCGCCGAAGCGTACCTGCGGGTAAAGCTGGTCAGCTACCGTGTCAATGCACAGGGCCAGCGCATCGGCGGCACGGCGGCTATCCCGGCCTTTACACCCGGCGAAGGCTGGGCCGCCTACGGGGAATACTACTATTACACGTTTCCGGTGGCGGCCGGGCAGGCGCCGGCAAGTCCCCTGATTGGGGAAAGCGGCATCACGCTGGTGCAGTACACCGACGCCGACGGCGGCCGGCAGGTCATCGAGGTAGTGGCCGAGGCCGTCCAGAGCAGCCCGGCCCGGGCCGTGGGCCAAAGCTGGGGCGTGGCTATTGCGCCGGGCAGCGTGACCGCGTACCCGGCATCCAGCGAAGGGTAAGGAGGTGCGGACATGAAACAGAAAATCAAACGGTTGGCCGCCCTTCTGCTGTCGTTGACGCTGGCTGTCGGCCTTGCGGCGCCGGCGTTTGCCCAAAGCACCGAGGTGGTGTTCAAAGGGCAGAGCGAGGGGGTTGACCTGGGCCAGGGCAGCGAATACACAGCCACCGACCTGTTCGGCGGGCTGAAAAACGTGATGCCCGGCGATACGCTTACCGAAACGATCCGTCTGCGCAGCGAAGCAGGCGACTGCGACGAAGTGCGGCTCTACCTGCGGGCGCGGGCGCACGACGAAGCCGATAACCCTCTGACCTACAGCGAGGCGCACGAAAACGCCGACGGCAAGGACCAGGCGGGCGTGGCCGGTGCGCGCGACGAGACCGTGGCCACCATGCAGGAATTTCTGGCGCAGTTGACCCTGCGCATCTACAGCGGCGACACGCTGCTCTATGAAGCCACGCCGGATCAGACCGGCGCGCTGGCTTCGTATGTGCCGCTGGCCACGCTGGCGCGGGGCGAAAGCTGCACCCTGCGCGTGGAGCTGAAGGTGCCCGCCGAACTGGATAACCGGTTTGCAAACCGGGTGGGTGAGGTGGACTGGGTCTTTCTGGCCGAGGGTATCACCCATGCAGCGCCCGGCGGCACGCTGATCCAGACCGGCCAATGGAACTGGCCGGTGCTGGTGCTGGGCGTCGCGGGCTTGGCGCTGGTCGTGTGCGGCATTGTGCTGCTGCGCAGGCGGGGCAAGGACCATGCCCAATAAGGCAGGCCCTGTGCTGCTTGCGGCGGGGGCGGCGCTGCTTACGGCGGCGCTGTCCCTGTTTTTTTACAACCGCTGGGAGGACGCGCAGGCCGGCCGCACGGCTGGGCAGCTGCTGGCCGGGGTGCGCTCCGCCGCAGGGCAGCAGGAGCAGGCGGCCGAAAGCGAAGCCGCGGCCCAGAGCCTGCCCGGCGAGCTGCCGGTGGTGGAATGGCAGAACTACGACTGCGTGGGCACGCTTTCGATCCCGGCGCTGGAACTGGAACTGCCGGTGCTGGCCCAGTGGGACTACACCCGGCTGAAAACCGCGCCCTGCCGCCAGTTTGGCTCCTCGCGCACCGACGATCTGGTGATCGCCGCCCACAACTACCAGTCGCATTTCGGGCGGCTGAACCAGCTGGCCGCGGGGGACACGGTGCGGTTTACCGATATGGACGGCGTGGTGAACACCTATACGGTGGCCCGCGTGGAGGTGCTTGCGCCCGACGCGGTGGACGCCGTGCAGAACAGCGGCTGCGCGCTGGTGCTGTACACCTGCACCAAGGGCGGGGCCTCCCGCGTGGCGGTGTTCTGCCAGCGCGCCGAAACCGCCCCGTCCCCGGCGGGCTGAACCCCCATGAGAAACAGAGGATGACCGATGAAAACAGATACGCAAAGCAAACAGCAGGCAGCCGCCATCCGGCCGGGCGTGCGTGTGGGCCGCCTGACCGTGGCCGAAGCCACGCCCCGGCGCAAAAACGGGTATATCATCTGGCGCTGCACCTGTGACTGCGGCGGCGAGATCTGCCTGGACACCCGCTGCCTGCAGCGGGGCAAGGTGACCGACTGCGGGTGTGTGTCCCCGCTGCGCCCGATGCAGAAGGACCTGACCGGACAGCGCTTTGGCCGCCTTGTCTGCCTGGAACCCACCGATCAGCGCGGCCCGGGCGGCGGCACGGTGTGGCGCTGCCGGTGCGACTGCGGCGCCGAATGCCTCGCCGTCAGCACCCAGCTTTTGCACGGCCACAAAAAAAGCTGCGGCTGCATCAGCCACCCGCCGCTGAAGGATTTTGTGGGCCGCCGGTTCGGCATGCTCACGGTGCTGAGCTACGCGGGCAAGCGCAGCGGCATGCACCAGTGGCGCTGCCGGTGCGACTGCGGCGCCGAAACCGTGGCGGGCCAGTCGCTGCTGCAAAGCGGCAGGACCAAAAGCTGCGGCTGCCTGAAAAAGGAGCAGATCCGCGAAAACCTGCGCCTGGTGGACGGCACCTCGGTGACCATTCTGGAAGCGACCAAAGGCCGGCTGCTGACCAGCAACACCAGCGGCTGCAACGGCGTGTACCGCAACCGGCGCACCAACAAATGGATCACCCAGATCACGTTTAAGGGCAAGACCTACTATCTGGGCAGCTACGACCGGCTGGAAGACGCCGCCGAAGCCCGCCGCCGCGGCGAGGAGCTGTACGACAGCTTTTTGCAGCAGTATTACGCCGATCACCCGGACCAGCGCCCGCCGCAGGCCGAAAACTCCACCGGCTGACAGCCGGCCGCGTGCCAGGGGGCTCAAAGCGGCAAAACATAAAAAGGATGCGCCCGGCCGGGCGCATCCTTTTTTGCAGATCGGTTTTGGCCCGGCCGCTGGGCGCAAAAAGCGGCAGGCGGCAGGCACGCAAAGCCCCGCCGGGCACGGCCGTCAGCCCAGGCTGATGCCCATGCGGCGTGCCACGGCCAGCAGATCGCAGCTGTCCGGCACATTGCGGGACTTGCCGGCGATCTCCTCCAGCTTGTTCTCAGTCACGTGATTGTTCACCATGGCCACGGTCACGCCGTAGTGCTCGGCTTCCACCAGCTTGGCCGCATAGCTGCCGAACTGGGTGGCCAGCACGCGGTCATAGGCCGAGGGGCTGCCGCCGCGCTGCATGTGGCCGGGGATGCACACGCGAGTCTCGGCGCCGGTCATCTTCTGGATCTGGGCCGCGATGCGGTTGGTGGCGGTAACGCCGGTGCCGTCCTTGAGGCGGCGGGCCATCCACTCCTTGCGCTTCATGCGGGCTTCCTCGCAGTCCATGGCGCCCTCGGCCACCGCCAGGATCGAAAAGTTCGAGCCGTTCTTGGCGCGCTTTTCCACCGCGCTGCACACGCGGTCGATGTCGTAGGGCAGCTCGGGCAGCAGGATGATGTCGGCGCCGCCGGCAATGCCGGAATACAGCGTCAGCCAGCCGGCCTTGTTGCCCATGATCTCAATGCACATCACGCGGCTGTGGCTGCCGGCGGTGGTGTGGATGCGGTCGATCACCTCGGTGGCAATGTCCACCGCAGTGTGGAAGCCGAAGGTCACGTCGGTGCCGTAAATGTCGTTGTCAATGGTTTTGGGCAGGGCGATAATGTTCAGCCCCTCCTGCGAAAGCAGGTTGGCGTTTTTGTGGGTGCCGTTGCCGCCCAGCGTGAGCAGGCAGTCCAGCTTGAGGTTTTTGTAGTTCTGCTTCATGGCGGCGACCTTGTCCACCTCGTCCTCGCCGATCACGCGCATCTGCTTGTAGGGGGTGCGCTTGGTGCCCAGGATGGTGCCGCCCAGCGTCAGGATGCCGCTGAAATCCTCCCGCTTCATGTTGCGGTACTCGCCGTTGATCAGGCCGGAGTAGCCGTTCAGAATGCCGATGATCTCCACGTTTTCGCCCATGCGCTCATACAGTGCCTTGGCCACACCGCGGATGGTGGCGTTCAGGCCCGGGCAGTCGCCGCCGGACGTCAGGATGCCCACACGTTTTTTCATTGTTTTCCCCTCGCTTTTCCGTTTTTCCAAAACCGCCGCGCGGCACGGGCCCCGGCCCTGCAAAACACAGGCGCACAGCCGGGTTTTGCCGCTTGTTCGTATGATATTAGAGTATTCCTGCCGGGGGTGTTTGTCAATGATTTTAGGGCAGAAAACAATTTTTCAAAAATCTTGAAAAAAGCGGTTGACAAAACTCTCCAAAGCCGCTATAATAACCAACGTTGACAGCGGAACAGTTGATGTGAAGCGTCGCTGGCGACGATTCAATGGGGATTTGCATAGTGGTAGTGCGGTAGACTCTGACTCTACTTGTGGGAGTTCG
>CAMFSB010000185.1 GCA_945982465.1 uncultured Faecalibacterium sp.
GAGCACCTGACCCGTCTGGTCGAGCTGTACAAGTAAGACCGGCTGGGCAAGCTGCCTGAAAGCGGCGCCCTGAACTCTGAATAAAACCGCCCCCACCGTGTAACAGCGGCGGGGGCGGTTTTTGCAGTTCAGAACGCCCCGGTCTGTGCGCAGAACGCAGCGACGCAAACCGCCCGGACACGTGCGTGCCCGGGCGGTTTATCTTACAGAGCGCACATACAAAACCCGCCCTGTATGAATGCTGTCAGCCAATTTTCTTTTTAAAATGCAGAGCAAGTACAATACATACCACAATGGCCGCGGCAAAAGGGATTGCAGTGAAAAGCGCTGTCCAGGCCGGAGCACTGTAACAGGCATATCGGATGCCCCACAGCATATCGCAATAGTCATATGCTACAACAGCGCACATCACATCCGACAACAGAACGGCCAAAACAAAAAACAGCTTGGATAAAATCTTCATCCTATCGCCCTCTTTATTGATCCGATGAATTTTTAAGGAGCAAAACCGCACCAACCGCGATTCCTGCAAGGCACAGGATCAGGAAAATTCCGGTTTGCGGCTCTGGTTGGTTCCATGGTATCATATCACAGAAAAAGACACAACAACAGCCGCAGCGGTGCAGGCTGCCGTGGAGGTCGGCTGTTTCATACCCGCCGCCCTATCCCCCGGCGGCGCTTCAATCACCCACAACATCTTGTGGCGGCTTGCGCAAAAACGCGCGGTGCGGTATCATGAAACAAACCGCGGCCGCCGCGCCGCCAAACGCAGTTTGTGCATCAAGGAGGAACGATCCATGGTCAAGCATGTTATTTTGTGGCAGTTGAAGGACGAGCTTTCGCCCGAGCAGAAGTCCGCGGTGATCGCGGACATCAAGCGGAATCTGGAACGGCTGCTGGGCGTGGTGCCCGGCCTGTGGGATATCCATGTGCGCACCGGCGCGCTGGCTACCTCCAACGCCGATGTAATGCTGGATTCCACGTTTGAAAGCGCCGAGGCGCTGGCCGGCTACGCCGTCCACCCGGCCCATGTGCGGGTGGCCGACACCTATGTGCGCCCCTACACCAAAAACCGCGTGTGCATGGATTTTGAAATGTGACCGCACCCCCGCCGCCTGCCGGCGCGCCGACCCAAGCGCCCGGCGACCCCAAACCCGCCCCGCTGCGTGCCGGCCGCCTGCCGGTAAAAGGCGGCATCCGGCGGCGCCGGTGCCCGGCCCCAAAACGGGCGGGCCTGCCCCCCGGCGGCGGCCCCGCTGCAAGGCCCCCTGCAAGCCAAAAGTTTTCCACCGTACCGCCGCCGCGGGGTGGAAAACTTTTTTGTTTGCGCGGGTTGACCGCCCACTTTTTGCGGGCTATAATGAATACTGGAGAGGGATGCGGCCAGCCGCCCGTGCGGCCGCAGCCGGCCCGCCCGGTGCGGGGCGGACCCCCTCGCAAACCCTGATCATCCGGGAGGTGAACGCAGAGCAATGGACCCCGATCATAGTCGACGAAGCGGCGCAGTGCGCCGAAACGGAAAAAACGCTGCGTTCACCGGGAACACCCCGGCGCGGTAAACGCCATTCCCTGCCCCGCGGCTGCGGGGCGGGCTGTGTTTGGTGGCCCCGCGGCTGTCTGATCCATGTGCGCGCAGCGCCAGCGGCTGCCGGCGTCCGCCCTATGGGGCGGCAAGGCCGGCGGCAAAGCCGGTCTGTGCGTTTTTTCTTTTTCGATGACCTGCGCCCTCCGGGGCGGCGCGTTTGCCCGCCCTGCATCCCAAAGCGGAAAAGGAGGAAGGACGCATGAATAACAACCCGATGGAAAACCGCCGTGCCCCTGTGCAGGGCGCGGCCGGCCTGCCCCCGGTGGCCCCCGTGCCCACCGAGCTGGAGCACCCCGCAAACCTGCCCCAGGCCGCGCCTGAGCAGCTGCCCGCCGATATCCCCGCCGAGGTCAAGGCCGAGCTGCTGGAGGATCTGTCGGAGGTGGACGTGGAGGACATCCGCGAGGACATCCGCCAGGCCGAAGCCGAGGAGGCGGAGGACGCCGCGGCTGACGGCCCCGGCCGCGACCGGCTGACCAAAAGCCGCCTGCTCAAGCTGCTGGTGAAAAAGCAGTACCAGCAGCTGCGCGAGGAGACCGAGGCCGAACAGCCCGCCGACCTGGCCGAGCTTTTGGAGGATCTGGACGAGAACAACCGGCTGGTGGTGTTCCGCCTGCTGAAAAAAGAGGTGGCCACCGAGGCATTCACCTATATGTCCGACGAAGCGCGCGACGATCTGGTCAACGCCTTTTCGGACGCGGAGTTGATCAACGCCATTGAGGTGATGAGCCTGGACGATGCCGCCGATATGCTGGAGGACATGCCCGCGTCGGTGGTCAAGCGGGTGCTGGAAAAATCCAGCCGCCAGACCCGTGAGAGTTTGAACAAGCTGCTGAACTATCCCGAATCGTCGGCCGGCAGCATCATGACGCCGGAATTTGTGCGCCTGCGCCAGGATATGGATGTGCAGCAGGCCTTTGCGGCCATCCGCCGCCAGGGCGAAAACGCCGAGACCGTGTACACCTGCTATGTGGTGGAAAAAAACCGCCTGCTGGGCGTGGTGTCGGCCCGCGATCTGCTGCTGTCGGAGATGAACGCCCCCATCACCGAGCTGATGGACGATAACATCATCGCGGTCAAGGTCACCGATGACCAGGAGTTCGTGGCCCGCGAAATGCAGCGCTACGACTTTGCCGCCATGCCCGTGCTGGACAGCGAGGGCATGCTGGTGGGCATCGTCACCATCGACGACGCATTGGACGTTCTGACCGACGAATCCACCGAGGACATGCAGAAGATGGCGGCCATTCTGCCCGCCGACGAAGCCACCACCTATTTCGGCACCAGCGTGTGGACCCACGCCAAGCAGCGCATCCCCTGGCTGCTGATTTTGATGCTGTCGGCTACCTTTACCGGCATGGTCACCAGCCATTACGAGGAGGCCTTTGTCAGCCTGCCGCTGCTGGTGTCGTTTATGCCCATGCTGATGGACACCGCCGGCAACTGCGGCAACCAGATCAGCACCCTGATGGTGCGCGGCCTGGCCCTGGGCGAGGTGGAACCGGCCGACTTTTTAAAGGTGCTGGGCAAGGAGCTGCGGGTCTCGGCCATTGTGGGCGCGGTGCTGGGCGCGGTAAACGGCCTGCGCATCTATATCATGTACGGCCTGTTGTGGCGCGGCCAGTACGCCAACGTGCCCGGCTATGTGCTGGTGGTCAGTGTATCGCTGTTTTTGAGCGTTGTGCTGGCAAAGCTGGTGGGCGGCATGCTGCCGCTGGCGGCCAAAAAGCTGGGCGCCGACCCGGCCATCATGGCCACGCCGTTCATCACCACCATTGTGGACGCGTGCAGCCTGATCTTGTATTTCCGCATTGCCATGCTGGTGTTTTCGGCCTACATGGGCTGACCATGCTTTCATCGGACCGTCCGGGGGCGGCGTGGGGGGGTCCCTGCGCCGCCTTTTTTGAAACGGGCGGCCCCCAACGACCGGAGGTTTTGCTATGAACGTTCGCCATTGGCTGCGCCCGTCCGCCCAAAGCCGGCGGGAGCTGGGCGCTGATATCCTGTACGACGTGGTGGGCAGCTGCCTGTTTGCGCTGGGCTTTTACACCTTTGCCGAAAAAGGCGGCTTTGCGCCGGGCGGCATCACCGGCATCGCCATGATCATCCACCATTTTACCGGCGCGCCGCTGGGCACGCTGTCGCTGCTGCTCAACATACCCATTGTGCTGTGCACCATGCGCAGGCTGGGCCGGCGCTTTTTGGTCAAAAGCCTGCGCACCATGCTCATTTCCACCCTGATGTTCGACGTGGTGTTCGTGCGCTTCCCCGTGTACGAGGGCAGCCAGCTGCTGGCGGCGGTGTTCACGGGCGTGTGTGCGGGCGCGGGCCTGGGCATCATTTATATGCGCGGCACCTCCACCGGCGGCGCCGATTTTATCATTGCGGCGGTCAAAAAGAGCCGGCCGCACCTGTCGTTTGGGCAGATCACGCTGGCCATGGACGGCGTGGTCATCCTGCTGGGCGCGGTGGCCTACGGCAGCATCGACGCGGTGCTGTATGGCCTGATCGCGGTGTTCGCCTCCACCATCGTGATGGACAAGATCATCTACGGCGCGGGCAGCGGCAAGCTGGTCATCGCCGTCACCGACCACGGGGCCGCTGCCGCCCGCGAAATTTCAGCCGCGGTGGAGCGCGGCGCCACGCTGACGCCCGCCACCGGCGCGTTTACCGGCGCCGCACGGGAGATGCTGTACTGCGCCTGCTCCAACAACGAGGTGTTCCCGGTGCGGCACGCCATCACCCGGGCCGACCCGCGGGCCATCATCATGGTGTGCGAAGCCAGCGAGGTATTCGGCGAGGGCGTTAAGGACGCCGACGAAGCCGCGGCGGAAGGCGGGGCGGCGCATGCGGCCCGGGCGTCCCCGACACCGGCGGGCCGGGGGCG
>CAMFSB010000186.1 GCA_945982465.1 uncultured Faecalibacterium sp.
CGGCCTACACCCCGCCCCGGGAGAACGGCCTGGCGGGACCCCGGGGATCTGCCCCCCAAACCGCCCCGGGCTTTTGCCCGGCGGCCGGGCAGCCGCCCCGCCCCGCGCCCTTACGGGCTGCGGGGCGTTTTTTTCGCCTGCGGCGCCAACGTCAGCGGCGGCTCGGGCGCGGCCAGCACCGCCTGCTCGGCGGCGCGCTGGGCCTGCTCCAGCGTGCGGATGGCCTGTTCGTTGGCGCGGAACAGCGCCAGGTATAGCTCCTTGTAATCCGGCATAGCGGCCCTCCTGTGCAATGTGCCGCCCTGCGCCAGAGCAGCCCCCCGGGGCAGCCGCACCTCATTGGCCGCGGGCACCCCGGCACTGTTAGTGTGCCCGCTTTGCACGTGCCCCCGCGGGGGGAAACGCTGGCGCGAAACCAGCCGAAACGGCCCGGCCCGCGGCCCGTTTTCCCGGGGAGCCGACCAGCCCCGCCCGGTGCGTCCCCTTTCCACCCGCCCGCACCCCCGCGCATGCCCTGCGCGGGCTTTTTTGCGCCGCCAGCCCGCCGCCGCGCAAAATTTACCGCCGCAGGCCGAAATTTCCCCAAAACCCTTGACAGCCCCGGACGGCAGGGGCTATAATCAACCCCATCAACAGAGGCGCAAGAACGATGAAAAACCGCGCAAACCGGCAGGCAGCCGCGCGGCGTAAGGCGTTTTTGCCGAAGGGCGCAGTCCCGGTCTGCCTGGCCGGCGCGCACCTGGGCCGGCGCAGAAGATGCGCCGGACTGCCGCCCCCCGGGCGGAGAGCTGTTTGACCGGTACATTTTGCGGGAAAAGATGTCCGTCCGGCATGCGCTCCGTTGGGGGCGCATGCCTTATTTTTTTGCCGCCCACCGCCGGGCGGCGCGGTTCGCGGGCCGTTCCCGCGGTGCGATACAGGCTGCGGGCCGCCCTTTGCAGGCGCGCCGCCCGGCCTGGATAGAGAGAGGGATCTGTTTATGAAACGCAACCCCTGGGTACTGGCCGTGGCCGCGGCCTTTGCCATTGTGCTGGTGATCACCAGCATGAACACGCCGGGCGCTGTGGACCCGGCCGAATACACCCCCGCCGTGTATTCCACCGCCCTGGCGCTGCTGCCGCCGGTCATCGCCATTGTGCTGGCGCTGATCACCAAAGAGGTATACTCCTCGCTGTTTGTGGGCATCATCGCGGGCGCGCTGCTGTACGCCAACGGCAACGTGGAGCTGGCTGTGAACACCCTGTTCTTCAACGAGGACGGCGGCATGATCTACAAGCTGGCCGATTCGTGGAACGTGGGCATTCTGGTCTTTTTGGTGGTGCTGGGCATTCTGGTGGCCCTGATGAACAAGGTGGGCGGCTCGGCCGCATTCGGCCAGTGGGCCTCCACCCATATCAAGACCCCTGTCGGCGCGCCTTTCGCCCCCACGCTGCTGGGCGTGCTGATCTTTGATGACGACTATTTCCACTGCCTGACCGTCGGCTCGGTGATGCGCCCTGTGACTGACCGGCACAACGTTTCCCGCGCGAAGCTGGCCTACCTGATCGACGCCACGGCCGCGCCCGTGTGCATCATCGCCCCCATTTCCAGTTGGGCGGCGGCGGTCACCTCGTCGGTGCCGGAAGATTCCAGCATCAACGGCTTTACCATGTTCCTGCGCACCATCCCGTACAACTACTACGCCATCCTCACGCTGGTGATGATCCTGTTTCTGAGCCTCACTGGCGTGGACTACGGCCCCATGCGCACCCATGAGCAGAACGCCCTGCAGGGCGATTTGTTCACCACGGCGGCCCGCCCCTACGGCGAGCTGGACGAGGAGCGCACCTTGCCCCACGGCGCAGTGATCGACCTGGTGCTGCCTGTGGTGGTGCTGATCGCCGCGTGCGTGTTCGGCATGGTGTACACCGGCGGCATCTTTGACGGCGAGAGCTTCATTGACGCCTTTGCGGGCTGCGATGCCTCGCAGGGTCTGGTCATCGGCAGCTTTATCACGCTGCTGGTCACCTTTGTCTTTTACATGTGGCGCGGCGTGATGTCCTTTGAGGATTTTGCCGCCTGCGTGCCCGACGGCTTCAAAGCCATGGTAGCGCCCATCCTGATCCTGACCATGGCGTGGACGCTTTCGGGCATGACGGGCCTGCTGGGCGCCAAGTACTTTGTGGCCTCCATTGTGGACGGCAGCGCCTTTGCCCTGCGCGCCGTGCTGCCCATGGTCATTTTTATCGTGGCAGTATTCCTGGCCTTTGCCACCGGCACCTCGTGGGGCACCTTTGCCATCCTGATCCCCATTGTGTGCAAGGTGTTCCCCTCGGGCGAACTGCTGGTCATCTCCATCGCGGCGTGCCTGGCCGGCGCGGTGTGCGGCGACCATTGCAGCCCCATCTCCGACACCACCATCATGGCTTCGGCGGGCGCGCATTCCGACCATGTGAACCATGTGTCCACCCAGCTGCCCTACGCGCTGACCGCCGCCGCCGTCAGCTTTGTGGCCTACGGTATCGCCGGCTTTGTGCAGAACACCGTGATCTGCCTGGCCGTGGCCGTGGCGCTGGAGCTGGCCGTGCTGTTTGCCATCCGCGCCCGGGTGGGCCAGGACTGACCGCCAACGGCAGAACAGGAGGCGACCGCCATGCCGCACGCTCCCATCATCGGGGTGCTCTCCACCCGCAAAGAGGGCGAGATTCTGCCGGTGTATTACACCACCGGCCATTACATCGAACAGTTGGAAGCTGCCGGCGCTGCGCCGGTGCAGCTGCCGCTTTCGCTGGCCACCGGGCCGCAGCAAATTGATGACTGGGTGGAACTGTGCGACGGCTTTCTGTTGCCGGGCGGGGGCGATTTTTCCCCCGCTCTGTACGGCGAAGCGCCGCTGCCCGGCTTTACGCCGGAGGATTCGGCCTTTGACCGGCAGTGCCAGCGCAACGAGCTGGAGCTGATCCGCCGCGCGGCCAAAGCCGGCAAGCCCATGCTGGGCATCTGCCTGGGCGAGCAGGCCATCAACATCGCGTTCGGCGGCACGCTGTACCAGGACGTGCCCACCCAGACCGGCAGCCAGATCTGCCACCGGCAGCAGCCCGAGGCCCGTTCGGCCGTGACCCATACGGTGGAGGTAGCCCCCGGCACGCTGCTGCGCTCGATCGTGGGCGGGGGCACGCTTTGGGTCAACACCTACCATCATCAGGCGGTCAAACAGGCCGCGCCGGGCTTTACGGTCTCGGCCCGGGCCGCCGACGGCCTGCCCGAAGCCATCGAAATGCCGGAAAAGCGCATCCTCGGGGTACAGTGGCACCCGGAGAACCTGGCCGCCGCCCGGCCCGAAGCCGCGGCCCTGTTCCGCTGGCTGGTAAACGAGGCCCGGTAACCTTTTTCAAAACAAGCAAACGAGCCTGCGCGGGGCGCCCCGTGCAGGCTCGTTTTTTGCTGTCAGGCCGGGCACAGCGCGGCGGCCCGCGATACGAACGCCGCCGGCCCGTACCGGGCCGGGGCCAGCGTGGGGCCGGTGTTCCGGCAGGGGCGGTTTGCCGCGCGATGGGCGGGGCCACGGCGAGGAAAATGCCAAGCCGGCGATTCCGGCAGGAGCAGCAAGCCTCCGGCGCGCCTGCAAATGCCTCTGCCCCATTTTGAGGTGAAAAATCCAAAAAGATCTGCCCGCCCTCTTGACAGCGGCGGGCGGTCTGTTATAATGAACGTATGAACAATTGTTCATACGTTCATTATGAAGGGAGGCCCGCCATGTCTGTTCCCAACCAAACGCCGGAGCTTTGCCCCGCAGCCGTCCCCGCGCCCCAGCGGCCCGCAAAGCCGCTGCCGCCCTTGCCGGACGACGAAGTACTGTACGAGCTGGCCGATCTGTTCCGGGTATTCGGCGATTCCACCCGCATCAAGATCCTGTACGCCCTGCACGACAGCGAGTTGTGCGTGCAGGAGATCGCCGACACATTGGGCATCAGCCAATCGGCGATCAGCCACCAATTACGCATCTTAAAGGATTCCAAGCTGGTGCGGTTCCGGCGCGACGGCAAAACCGTCTTTTACGCGCTGGACGATGACCATGTGCGCAACCTGCTGAACATGGGCATGGAGCACATTGAGGAATAAGCCCTTTTTCAAAAAGTTTCCCCGGGAAATAGCCCGTTTTTACCGGCCGCGACCCTCCTCGCGCGGGGCCGGCCCCGATGTTCTGCCTGCGCCGCAGGCGTTTGAAAGGAAGGCATTGCCATGAAAAAGACCTACAAGATCGAAGTGGACTGCGCCAACTGCGCCGCCAAAATGGAAACCGCCGCCAACGCCGTGCCCGGCGTGGCCAAAGCCACGGTGAGCTACATGACCCAGAAAATGGCCGTGGAGTTTGCCGAGGGCGCCGATGTTTCGGCCACCATGCAGGCCGTGCTCAAAGCCTGCAAGCGGGTCGAGGATGACTGCGAGATCTTCGGCATCTGAATCTGC
>CAMFSB010000187.1 GCA_945982465.1 uncultured Faecalibacterium sp.
CTCCTCCACCACTTCCACGCCGATCAGCTCGGCGCATTGGTCTGCCATCGAAAGCCCAATGGTCCCCATGCCGCAGTACAGGTCCAAAAGCCGGTCGCCGGGCTGCAGCTGCGCATAGCGGGCGGCAGCGCGGTAGAGCTGCTCGGCCGCCAGCGTGTTCACCTGATAAAACGAAAGCGGCCCCAGCTGCACCGGCACGCCGCACAGCGTGTCCTCAATATAGCCCGGGCCGTACAGCGTATGGTTCACGCTGCCCAGGATCACGTTGGTGCGGCGGGTGTTTTCGTTCAGCACCACGGTGCGCACAGCCGGGTAGGCTTGGGTCAGGGCGTTTACCAGCCGGTCAGGCTGGGGCAGGGCAGAGCCGTTGCACACCAGACATACCAGGACCTGCCCGCTGTGCGCGCCGCGGCGCAGGAAAATATGGCGCAAAAGGCCGGCGCCGGTCTCTTCGCTGTAGGCGGTCACGCCCAGCCGCGTCAGTTCCCGGCACAGCCATTCGGCGATCTGGTTCAGTACAGCGGGCTGCAGTTTGCAGTCGCCGCAGGGCACGATGCGGTGGGTACGCCCGGCGTAAAAGCCGGTGAACAGCGTGCCGTCCGGCCGCATGCCCACCGGGTACTGCACCTTGTTGCGGTAGCGGTCCTCCTCGGGCGATGGCAGGATCGGTCGCAGGGGGATCTCCAGCCCGCCGATGCGGCGGAACGCCTCCGCCACAAAGCCCTGCTTTGCTTCCAGCTCGGCCGAATACTCCAAATGCCGCAAGCAGCACCCGCCGCAGGGGCCGGCGCAGGGGCAGTCGGCCGCCCGCCGGGCGGTGCGCACCGCCTGCACGATGCCAAAGGCATACCGGCCGCAGTCCTTTACGATCTTTACATCCAGCCGGTCGCCGGGCGCGCTGGCCGGCACAAAAACGGCCTGGCCCTCGTAATGGCCCACGCCGCTGCCGTCGCTGGAAAGGGATTCAATGGTAAGAGGGATGATCTGATTTTTGGCAAGCGCCATCGTTCCGGCTCCTTTATATTCGATTCCATGCGGGGAAGCGGGCTTACCCCGCACTGCTTGGGGCTGTGGTCAGGGCGGTTTGGGCCGCCTGATACGAAAGCATAAACTGGTTCAGCCCGCTGGTCTGCCGCAGGTCGGTCCCGTACGAGAGATACCGATGCTCCAGCCCATTGACACACAGCGCGTAAACCGCATCCACCCACAGGCTGTCATCCAGATAGACCACCGTGCAGAAGCTGCCGCTGGCGGCCAGCGCTTCGGCGTCCGTCCGGGTGTCGGCCACAGCGGCCAGCCGCACGGGGGTTTCACCATCCAGCCAACCCAGCTGCCCTGCGGCTTCCAGCGCCTGCAAGGCGTTTGCAGTGCCGGTGCAGAAGATCACCTCCGGCGCCGGGGCGAGGCCCGCCCACAGTGCCGCCAAAGCGGAAGCTTCCGCCGCCTGCACGGCGGCCGTATCTTCCGGGCGGGCCTGGGGGTACACGCCGTAAAGTTCGCATTCGTCCAGCGCGGCAGCCAGCAGAATGCGCTCGCTGGTGGCGCTGCCCGCAGCGCACAGATAATCCAAACAATGGTCGCCGTCCGCGTCTGCGGCCAGCCCGGCGCGGAACGCATCGGCGGTGCGCTGGCCCAGCTGCTGGCCGGCGTCCTCATCGTAAGCGCCCAAATACCAGATCGTCCCGCCGCAGGCAAGCAGCGTGTCCGCCGGCCGGGCGCCGGTAAACAGAAGCACAGCGCCGGCGTCTTCGGCGGCACGGATCACTGCCCGTTCCGTGACCGTATGATCCAGCTTCAGAACGATCAGCTCTGCCCCCTGCGCGGCCAGCTGCCGGATGTCGGCGGCAAGGTCACCGCTTTCGGCCGCCTGGCAGGTCCGGTAGCCGTCGGCTTCCAGCCGGCCGCGCACATCGGCCAGCCCGCCGGGGGCATCGACGCCGGAATACACAAAGGCGGCCAGCGGCGCGGCCGTCTGCCCGGTCCACCGCAGGTAAAGCCAGGCGCAGGCGGCCAGGCACAGCGCAGCCAGCACAGCTTGCAAGACCCGTTTCATACCCGGTTCTCCTGCCCGGCGGCGGATTTTTCCTGCCCGGCCAGGTAACGGCTGGGCGGTACGCCCACCGCTTTTTTGAACACGCGGGAGAAATAGAACTGGTCAAAAAAGCCGACGGAGGTGGCCACCTCGGCAATGGAGAGGTTGGAGGCGCGCAGCAGGTTGCAGGCCTCGCTGATGCGGTATTCCGTCAGGTAGTCGATGGGGCTTTTGCCCACGTTGCTCATGAACACCCGGTACAGGTGGCTGCGCGAAACGCCCACGCTCTTGGCCACATCGTCGATGGAGATATCGTGGGAAAAATTGAACTGGATAAATTTGATCGCGTTCAGCACATACTGGCTGCTGGAACTGGCCGCGCGCGGCTCGCCCTCGCGGGTCTCCTTCATCAGCGCGGCGATAAACAGGTACAGGTACCCCACCATCGTGGCTTCGTCGCACGGTTCCATCCCGCGTGCCTGATAAATTTCCTTCAGCGTGTCGCGCAGTACGTCTGGGTTGTGGGCGTGGTGGACGGGCACAGCGTCCGAAAAGGGGAGTTTTGCCACCAGCTTGTTGGCGCACGCGCCGTTAAAGCCGACCCAGATGTATTCCCAGGGGTCCTCGGGGTCGGCAGAATAGGTGCAAAGCTGGCTGGGCTTGATCAAAAACACATCCCCGGCCTGTAGCGCAAAGGTCTCGCCGCCTGGCCGGAACGACCCTTTGCCGGAAAGCACCAGATGGATCAGATAGTGATCCCGGATGCCCGGCCCCCAGGTGTAGCCGGCGGCGCAGCGCTCCAGCCCGCAGTTGAAGATCGAAAGCTCGATGTTATCGGTGTAATTCTGCTTGAAAGACTGTTTGTAGGCTTCGGGCAAGCTGATGCACTCCCTTAAACGGTTATTTTCCATAGTATAACAGAGTATTCAACAAAAGTCCATGTTTTGACAGATTTTGTGCCCACGCGGCACAGCCCGGTTCCATCCCATGGCGAGGAAAACTTCCGTTTCCAAACCAGGGGGCAGGCGGAACAATAAGCCCGGCCTGCAGCGGGATAGGGGGGGCTGCCGCCGCATACAAAAACGCCGCCGCACCGGGGGCAGCCCGGTACGGCGGCATTGCAGTTGCAGATAAGCGGTTTGGCGGGCCGATCAGCCTTTCACGGCGCCGGCGGTCAGGCCGGTGATGAACTGCCGGTTGGCCAGCAGGTAAACGATCAGCATGGGGATCAGCGCAATGGATGCGCCGGCGGTCATGATATGCCATTCCGCTGCGGCGTTGGTGGAGTAGCGCAGGTTTGCCACCGCCACGCTCAGCGTGCGCAGGCCGGGATTTGCCATGGTGAACACCTGTACGTTTACAAATTCATTCCACGCCGTGCGGAACGCGAACAGCGCGATCACGCCCAGAATCGGCATGATGGCCGGCACGATGATCTGCCAGAAAATGCGGAACGTGCCGGCACCGTCGATGATGGCGGCCTCATCCAGCTCTTTGGGCACGCCGCGCACAAAGCCGGAAACCAGGAAGATATTGGCTGCCTGGCCGCCCGTCAGCAGCAAAGCCAGACCGGACATGTTGCCCGTCAGCCCCAGCGCGCTCAGCAGCTTGTATTCCGGGTACAGTGCCACTGAACCAACCGAGATGAACATGCTCAGCAGATAGCAGGTGGTCAGGATCTTTTTACCCGGAAAATCCCGCCGCGCGATCACATACGCCGCCATGGAAGCGGTAACGACCGTGAACGTTACGGTCAGCACCGCCAGCATCAGGCTGTTGAAGGTGTAGCGGCCGAAATTCAACTGCTGGAACGCATAGGTGTAGTTGCTGAATTGCCATTGCTTCGGGAAAATGCTGCCGCCCAGCGTCAGTTCGGCGTTGGTTTTGAAAGAACCCAGCAGGGTGTAGATCACTGGATACAGCGTAAAAATGCACATCAGGCCGACAAACAGCCATTTCAGGACCTGCCCGATCCCCGCGATCACGGCGTCGCGCCGCTCCGAGGGGCGCATATCCGCCCAGCGCAGATGATGTCTTGCCATAACGATCTCCTCCTTAATCGCCCGTGATCTGATCCAGCTTGCGGGCAATGATCAGATACAGCCCTGTAAACATGCCTACGATGCAGGCGGCCACCAGGCTGACGGCGGCGCCGTAGCCAAACTCCTGCGTGACGGTGGAACCTGCCGAGATGGGGAAGAACAGCTGGTAAATGTACAGGAACATTACGTTGGTGCGCCCCATCGGGCCGCCCTCGGTCAGCACCATGATGCTCTGCATATCCATAAACGAGATGACCAGCGCCAGCATCAGCACCATTTTCAGCACAGGCGCCAGCAGCGGGATGGTAATGCGGAACAGCATCTGCGCGGCGTTGGCGCCGTCCAGCCTGGCGCTTTCGTATACGTCAGGGG
>CAMFSB010000188.1 GCA_945982465.1 uncultured Faecalibacterium sp.
TGAAGCCGTGGGCAAAGGCCAGCGCCTTGCCCTCGGTCATGTAGGGAGCCACCTGGCTGTAGTAGATGTCGGCGCACAGCTCATCGGGCACCAGCATCATCACGATGTCGCCGGCCTTGGCGGCCTCTTCCACTTCCATCACCTTGAAGTTGGGGTGGGTCTCAGCGAACTTGGAGGCCTTTTCCCAATGGCCGGAACCCTTGCGCAGGCCAACGACCACGTTCACGCCGCTTTCGGCCAGGGTCTCGGCATGGGCGTGGCCCTGGCTGCCGAAGCCGATAACGGCCACGGTCTTGCCGTCCAGCATGCCCAGGTTGCAGTCGGTGTCGTAATACTTTTTGATTGCCATGATACAGAACTCCTTTTTCTTTTATAAAATGGTTTAGAAAAACGATCTATCTTTTTCCGCCGCATCCCTGCAGCGGGAAAGAGCGAAAAAACAAAGCGGCCTCAGGTAATGCTGCAGCCCGACAGCGGAAGCTGCGCCGCGCGTACTTCCTCGGCGGGCTTCTGCATGTGCTGGTGCATGCCGCCGCGCTCCAGCGCGGTCACGCCGGTGCGGCACATTTCCAGAATGGTGTATTCGGAAAACATGTTCAGGAAGGCGTCGATCTTGGACGGCTTGCCGGTCAGCTCAAACACCATGCTGTCGGGCGACAGGTCGATGATCTTGGCCTTGTAAATGCTGCCGATCTCGCGCAGCTCGGCACGGTTGTGCACATCGCTGGCCACCTTTAACAGCAGCAGCTCGCGCTGCAGGCTGTTGGCTTCGTCCAGCACAAACACCTGCTTGGTCTCCACCAGGCGGGCGGTCTGCAGCAGGATCTGGTTCAGCGCCCGTTCGTCGTTGTGCACGGTCAGCGTAATGCGGCTGATGCTGGGGTCGTTGGTGGTGGAAACCGTCAGGCTGTCGATGTTAAAGCCGCGGCGGCAGAACAGGCTGGACACCCGCGCCAGCACGCCGGAGTGGTTTTCCACCAGGAGGCTGATGATCTTGCGGTCGTATTGCTTATCCATGTTCGTCAACCCTCCTTATTCCATGATGATATTGTCCACGGTGGCGCCGCCGGGGATCATCGGAAGGACCTTTTCGTCCTTGCCGATCATGCACTCGATCC
This sequence comes from uncultured Faecalibacterium sp., assembly GCA_945982465.1. Taxonomy (GTDB): domain Bacteria; phylum Bacillota; class Clostridia; order Oscillospirales; family Ruminococcaceae; genus Faecalibacterium. Next base: position 1,119 of record CAMFSB010000188.1, read on the forward strand.
AGGTGGGACCCTTGCGGGTCATTGCTTCGGCAAAGGCAGCGCGGAACTCCGCCATGTTTTCGCAGTGATAGCCCTTCAGGCCAAAGCCTTCGGCCAGCTTGACAAAATCCGTTTTACGGTGGGGGTCCGTGTTGGAATAGCGCTTGCCGTAAAAGCTGGTCTGCCACTGGCGGACCATGCCCAGCACCTGATTGTTAAAGATGACCGTGATAATGGGCAGCTCGTAGCTGACGGCGGTACACGCTTCGTTCAGGTTCATGTGGAAGCTGCCGTCGCCGGTCAGCATCACCACGCGGCAGTCGCTGCCCAGGGCGATCTGTGCGCCGATGGCGGCGCCGTAGCCAAAGCCCATGGTGCCCAGGCCGCCGCTGGTCAAAAAGCCGCGGCTCTTGGTATGCTGAATGTACTGGGCGGCCCACATCTGGTGCTGGCCCACGTCGGTCACATACACCGCGTCCGGCCCGCACTGGCGGCAGATCTCGCCGATCACCTGATGAGGCGGCAGGCGGCTGTCATCGTCTTTCGGGTGATAATCCCGCTTCTGCCACGCGGCGATCTGGGCAAGCCATTCCTCATGGCCGGCCTCATGGATCAGCGGCAGCAGGCCCTGCAGCACATACGCGGCGTCGCCGGTCACGGCCAGGTCCACGTCCACATTTTTGCCCAGCTCGCTGGGGTCGATGTCGATCTGGATCAGCGTGGCCTTGGACGCGAATTTGTCCGGGTCCAGCGCCACACGGTCCGAAAAGCGTGCGCCGATGGCCACCACTACGTCGGCCTCCGCCACCGCCTTGTTGGCCGTAAAGCAGCCGTGCATGCCGATCAGCCCCAGGTTCAGCGGGTCGCCATAGTTGACCACGCCCGCGGCCATCAGCGTGTAGGTGGCGGGGATGCTGGCCTTGTGCAGCAGCTCGCGCAGATACTGGCAGCCCGCCGCGCTGCGCACACCGCCGCCAAAATAGATCAGCGGCCGCTGGGCGGCGTTGATGATCCGGGCGGCTTCGTGCACGGCGGCTTCGTCGTAGGCGGTCACCGTGCGGATCAGTTCCGGCCCCTTGGGAGTAAACTCGCACTTGGCGGCGGTCACATCCTTGGGGATGTCCACCAGCACCGGACCCTTGCGGCCGCTTTGCGCAATACGGAACGCGGCGCGCATGGTGTCGGCCAGTTCTTCCACGTGCATCACGGTAAAGTTGTGCTTGGTCACGGGCATGGTGATGCCGGCAATGTAGGCCTCCTGAAAGCTGTCGCGCCCCAGGCCCGACGTGGGCACGTTGCCGGTAAAGGCCACCATGGGGATGCTGTCCATGTACGCGGTGGCAATGCCCGTTACCAGGTTCGTGGCGCCCGGGCCGCTGGTGGCCAGCACCACGCCGGTGCGCCCGGTGGCGCGGGCGTAGCCGTCTGCCGCGTGCGAAGCGCCCTGCTCGTGGGCGGTGAGGATATGGCGGATCCGATCCGAATTTTTGTACAGCTCATCGTAAAGGTTCAGCACCGCGCCGCCGGGGTAGCCGAAAATGGTATCGACACCCTGCTCGCACAGCACCTCCACAAAAATCTGCGAACCGGTCAACTGCATAGAGAATCTCCTTTCTTTTCTTACACGGGTACAACGGGCCGGGCGGCGAAGCGACGATCTTTTTGGATGCCCGGCATAGAAAAAGGCCTTCGTCTCCCGGCGGATGACTCCAAGAGACAAAGGCCTGCAACAGCACTCTGCGGTACCACTCTTGTTGATACGGAACCCCGTACCCCCTCATGGGCTTCTGACAAAGCCTCGCACAATAACGGGTGCACCCGGCTGCGCCTACTGAACCGTTCGGCGCAGCGGCTCGGGGAGGACTTCGCACGACCGCTGCCCGCTGCCTTGCACCACCCGGCAGCTCTCTTGAAGGCGGTGCGGAAATGCTACTTGTTCCCTTCAACGCGCTTTTTAGAATATACCGTATTTTTCCGGGTTCGTCAATGCGTATTTGGGCAAACTTGGATGAAAAATCTTTAAGGAAATGAAGCAAAAGCTGAACAAGGCTTGACTTGAACCCCTGCCGGGAACCTGTTATACTAATAGCCGTTTACAGCGGTTTGCCGCGTATGCGGGCGCCGCCGGGAGGGACGTGCATTCAAATGGAACTGAAACAACTCAAACAGCAGCTGACCGGTCTTGTGGTGTTCCGGCCTCTTTTACAGCTTGCCCCCATGCAGGCATTCCGGCGTATGCTGGAAGCGGCCGGGGCGGGCGATGCGGACGCCTACGTGGAGCAGGCCGCCTGTTTTGCCGAACAGTTGTTTGCGGCGACCGACTGCTGGACAGACTGGCTCTTGGACGCTATGCTGGAAACCGAAAACCTCTGTGTGCGCCGCGGCGCCGGAAGCGGCGTGCTGGAGGACTGCTGTGCGCGCGAGCTGGCGCTGCTGCAGCAGGCCGGGCAACTCACACAGCAGCAGCTTTCGGCTGCGGCCGCGCAGCGGTGCGGTGTGCCGGCCGAAACGTTTGCCTTTCTGCCGGCGTGGACGGTGCGCCCGCTGGACTTTGCCGGCCAATACCGGCAGCGGCTGGCCGAGGCGGGCCGCAAGGGCTACGGCATGTTTGCCCGGCACCATGTGTTCACGGTCGAAAACGGCGCGCTGTGCCCGGTGAAATACCCCGACCCGCAGCGGCTTGCGCAGCTGCCCGGCTACGAGCCGGAACGGGAAAAGATCCTTGCCAACACCAAAGCGCTGCTGGCGGGCATGCCGGCGGCCAATGTGCTGCTGTATGGCGACGCGGGCACGGGCAAATCCAGTACGGTCAAGGCCATTGCCAACGAATACGCGCCCGAGGGCCTGCGGCTGGTGGAGGTAAAAAAGAATCAGCTGTACCAGATCCCGGAGCTGATGGACAGCCTTGCGCACAACCCGCTGAAGTTCATCCTGTTCATCGACGATCTCAGCTTTACGGCCAACGACGATAACTTTGCCGCCCTCAAGGCCATTCTGGAAGGCAGCGTGGGCGGCCGCGCACAGAATGTGGCGGTGTATGCCACCTCCAACCGACGCCATCTCATCAAGGAAACGCTTTCCGACCGGTCGGGCGATGATATCCACGAGGCCGACACCCGGCAGGAGCTGATGAGCCTTTCGGCCCGGTTTGGCCTGACAGTCACGTTCCAGCGGCCGGAAAAGCAGCGCTTTGCCGCCATTGTGCTGGAACTGGCGCGGCAGTACGGCGTGCAGCTGCCCGCTGACCAACTGGTGGTCAAGGCCGAGGCGTTTGCCATCCGCGCGGGCGGCCGCAGCCCCCGTGTGGCCAAGCAGTTTGTGGAGCTGTACCGTTCGGGCGTACCGGTGT
>CAMFSB010000189.1 GCA_945982465.1 uncultured Faecalibacterium sp.
AGCGGCACTGCAAAAGCCAGGATCAGGCGCAGCGGGCTGCCGCGGGTCATATCTTTGGTCATAGAATGTCCTCCCTGTGGTTGTGCAACCTGCAAAAATTTCTTGGAACATTTTAGTGCATAGCGACCAAAATTGCAAGACCTAAAACTAACCAAAGAAACCCACGCGGTGTGCTGTAAATCGTTCACAATGCACAAGGCACGTTTCGGTACAAAATGTCGAATTTGTACGCAGGCACCTTTTCAAGTTTCGCTGCATCCGCTATAGTAGAGATATCTGCAGGCGATGCAGCTTCAGTAAGGAGGGGCCGCTATGGAACTGGACGAATTTTTGCTGCCGGACGAGGGCTTTGCCGACGCAGTGGAAACTGTAATCAAGCCCTATCTTGCCCCGCGGTACGAGCCGCTGGCCGTGGTATGCGCCGACGGGCAGCCGCTTTCGGCCCGCGTATACGCCCAGCCCGGTGCGCGCGCGGTGGTATGCCTGTGCCATGGCTACTGCGAGTATGCCGACAAATACCTTGAGGTGATCTACTGCCTGCTGCGGGCCGGCTATTCCGTCGCCATCTGCGAGCACCGGGGACACGGCTTTTCGCCGCGCACAGTGGAAAATCTGAGCAAGGTACATATCGACAGCTATGACACCTATGTGCGGGATTACGACAGCTTTACATCCCGTGTGGAACAGCGTTTTGCCGGCCTGCCGCTGTATTTGTTCGGTCACTCCATGGGCGGCTGCGTGGCTGCGCTGTATCTGGAGCAGCACCCCGGCCATTACCGGGCGGCTGTGCTGTCCAGCCCGATGTTCCAGATCAATACCGGCGGGCGCAGCGCGCTGTTGTGCCGGCTGTACGGCCATTTGATGATCGCCCTGGGCCGCGGGGAGCAGTATCTGGGCAGTCAGGAGCAGGATTTCAGCCCCATTTATCGTTTCGAGACCAGCAGCTGCACCTGCCGCGGCCGGTACGACGCCTGGTTCAGCCAGCGGCTGGCCGAGCCGCATTATCAGTCGCACAGCGGCACCATCCGGTGGATGACCGCCAGCCTGGACGCTGCCCCTAAAGCGGTGCGGCAGGCCGGGCGCATCACAGTGCCGCTGCTGCTGTGCCAGGCCGGGCAGGACCGTCTGGTAAAGCCCGGCGGGCAGCAGCGCTTTGCCCGCCGCGCGCCGGATATCACCGGCCGCGGGGTGGTCGAGGTGCGGCACGTGATCTTTAATTCCCTGCTGCCCACGCGCCGGGCTTACTGGCAGGCGGTGCTGGCGTTTTACGCCGGCATTCAGTAAACTCTGCGGCATGCTCCGGCGGCATGGCTGCTGCTTCGGTATCTGATCGTCCCGCGGCGCGGCAGTTGTGCTCCGAGGAAAAATCTGGTATAGTAAAGGTGAAGAAGATGTAAAATAGCGATGACCGTGCAGGGATCTCCCCTGTACGGTCGCTTTTTGGCGGTTTGATGTGGATGGAGGCAGCTATGGCACGGCTGGGGCAGGGTTTCGCTCGCAAAAAGCATGATGTGGATATGACCGAGGGCAGTGTGGCAAAGCATTTGATCCTGTTTGCTCTGCCTCTGCTGGCGGGCAACCTGTTCCAGCAGATGTACAACATGGTGGACACCTGGGTGGTAGGCAACTACGTCAGCAACGAAGCCTTTTCCGCCGTGGGCACCGTGGGGCCGATCATCAATATGCTGATCGGCTTTTTCCTGGGCCTTTCCAGCGGCGCGGGGGTGGTGATCTCCCAGTATTACGGGGCCAAGCGGTACGATAAGGTGCATGATACGGTGCATACCGCCATCGTGATGACGGTGGTGCTGGGCGTGCTGTTTACCGGGATAGGCATTGCCATCATCCCGTACATGCTGCGTCTGATGAACACCCCCGCCGAGGTGTACCCCGAATCGTCGGCCTACCTGACCATTTATTTCTGCGGCCGTGCAGGGCTGATGCTTTACAACATCGGTTCCGGCATTCTTCGTGCCGCGGGCGACTCGCAGCGGCCCTTCTATTTACTGGTGGCGTCGGCACTGATCAACATTGTGCTGGACCTGACCTTCGTGATCGTATTCCGGATGGGCGTTCGCGGCGTTGCGCTGGCCACGATCCTGGCCCAGGCAGTCTCGGCCGTACTGGTGATGGCAACGCTGATGCGCAGCACCGCCTGCATCCAGCTGCGGCTGCGTGATCTGAAGATCAACTGGGAGATGCTGGCAAAGATCGTGCGGGTGGGCATCCCGGCCGCGCTCCAAATGGCCATTACCTCCTTTTCCAACGTGTTTGTGCAGTCGTACATCAATTATTTCGGCGCGGACTGCATGTCCGGCTGGACAGCCTATACCAAGATCGACCAGCTGATGTTTTTGCCGATGCAGTCGCTGGCGCTGGCTTCCACCACCTTTGTGGGGCAGAATCTGGGCATCAACCATGTGGAGCGCGCCAAAAAGGGCGTGCGCACCGCCTGCATCATGGCGATGGGCTCTACGGTGGTCATTATGTTCGGTGTGATCTCCGCCGCCCCGTACCTGGTGATGTTCTTTAACTCAAAGCCCGAGGTCGTGGCATACGGCACGCTGTTTTTGCAGCATATCACGCCCTTTTATGTACTGTGCTGCGTTAACCAGATCTACTCCGGCGCGCTGCGCGGCGCAGGCAACAGCCGCGCGCCCATGCTCATCATGCTGGCGTCGTTTGTGCTGTTCCGCCAGTGCTATCTGTTCATCATGGCCAATTTTATCGCCAACGAGATCCTGCCCATCGCCATGGGTTACCCGGCCGGCTGGTTTGTGTGCAGTGCGCTGACGCTGCTGTATTACCGGCGCGCTAAACTCTCGCAGCGCCGGCTGGTGGAGGATCCGCCGGCGCAGGCTGCTGCGCAGTAACCGCTGCCACGGCGTCCACCGCCACCAGCGCCCCGGGCAGGCGGCCAAGCCGCCAGCAAAGCGCCGGGCCGGGGGTGGGCATCCATTGGCTGTACGCCTTTTTTGCAGCGGACACCGCCCGATCGTCGGCCACGGTAAGGGTAAGCTGCAGCAGGGTTTCGGGGGCTGCTCCGGCCGCACGCAGCACTTCAAACAGGTTTTGCAGCGCCTGCTGCACCTGGCGGCGGATGCCCACGGGGACCGTGCCATCCGCCTGCCGGGGCAAAAGCTGCGAGACATACACGTACCGGCCGTCGCTGACCGCGGCCGGGAACCCCGGTTCCGCCGTGCTGTTTTGGATATGCCGCAGCCTGCCGGTTGATTCTGGTTTCATTTTCGCTTCGCTCCTTTGCTTAAATTCCGTACTCGCCACTATATGCGGCACCGTGCGGCGTTATGCACAGGGCGTATTTTGATTGACGGTTTTCTGCGAATGCAGAGCATGGCTCCGGGTTGAAGTTGCGGCAGGGTCTGTTCCCGGCCCGCGGCCGCTCGTCTGTGACACACACGGCCGCGTTTATACTGAAATACCGGCGGCCATTCCGCTTTTGCCGCGGTGCAGTTATACTTGGGGCGCGCCATGCAGGCGCAAATACACCCGCAGGCCCCACCGGGCTTTGCGGAAAAGGACGTGGAACATGATGTGGATCGTTTTTGCGTTTGGTTCGGCGCTGTTTGCCGGCCTGACTTCCATCCTGGCCAAATGCGGCATCCGGAATACTGATTCCAGCCTTGCCACCGCGCTGCGCACCATCGTGGTTTTGATTTTTTCGTGGTGCATGGTGTTTCTGGCAGGCAGCCAGAACACGCTGGCGGATATCCCGCCGCGCAGTTTGCTGTTTCTGGCTTTGTCCGGTCTGGCCACAGGGGCTTCGTGGCTGTGCTATTTCAAGGCGCTGCAGCTGGGGGATGTGAACAAAGTAACGCCTATCGACAAATCCAGCACGGTTCTGACCATGCTGCTGGCCTTTTTGTTTTTGCACGAAGGGCTGACGCCGCTAAAAGTGCTGGCAATGGTTTTGATCGGCGCCGGCACGCTGCTGATGATCCAGAAAAGGGAGCACACGGGTGCCGCCGCTTCGGGCAAAGCCTGGCTGTTTTACGCGGTGGGCAGCGCAGTGTTTGCCAGCCTGACCTCGATCCTGGGCAAGATTGGCATCGAACAGGTGGAATCCAACCTGGGCACGGCCCTGCGCACAATCGTTGTGCTGATCATGGCTTGGGTGGTCGTATTTGTTACCGGTAAACAGCGTGAGATTGGCAAAATCGACCGCAAGAGCTGGGTTTTCCTGCTGCTGTCGGGCCTTGCCACGGGCGGTTCATGGCTGTGCTATTACCGCGCGCTGCAAACCGGCCCGGCCAGTGTGGTGGTGCCCATCGATAAATTGAGCATCCTTGTGACCATTGCATTTTCTTCTCTTGTACTACACGAGCATCTGTCCAAAAAGGCCGCGGTGGGCCTGGCTGCCATTGTGGCCGGCACGCTGTTGCTGCTGGTCTGATTTTTTTGTGCGC
>CAMFSB010000190.1 GCA_945982465.1 uncultured Faecalibacterium sp.
TATGCGGTACAATAAAAGGGCAGAAAACGGGCCGGCGGCCCGCACAGACGAAAGGGGAGACTGCCCATGAGCCAATACGGCGACGCGGCGGAAGCGTATTTCCGCAAAGGGTACAACTGCTGCCAGAGCGTGGCGGCTCCGTTTGCTGCGCAGCTGGGGCTGACTGAGGCCACTGCCCTGCGCATGGCCAGCGGCTTTGGCGGCGGCATCGGCCGCATGCGGGAGGTGTGCGGGGCGTTCTGCGGCGTGACGCTGGTCATCAGCCTGAAGTATGCCGACCCGGCTGACCCGCAGGATAAATCCCGCATTTACGCCATTGTGCAGCAGCTGGCAGGGCAGTACAAGGCCCGCAGCGGCCGCGATACCTACCTGTGCCGCGAACTGCTGGAGGGGGCGGGCGCCACCGGCGGCGCACAGGCCGAAGCCCGCACCCCGGACTATTACAAGCGCCGCCCCTGCGCCGAACTGGTGCGGATGGCCGCCGAGCTGGCGGCGGACTATCTGGAACAAAACCCATGACCCAACGCGGGGCGCGGCGCGCAAACCGGCCGCGCAAAACGCCCCCAAAACGCGCCGCAGGCCGCGGCGGGGCGCACCCCGCCGGCAAGCGCGCGCCAGCACAAAGGAGGAACCTGAAATGAACCGTACCCAAATCGTACAGGACTTTGAATGGCTGCATGCCCACCCGGAGCTTTCCTACGAGGAGTTCGAGACCACCCGCTACATCCGCGCGGCGCTGACCGAGGCGGGGGTGGAGATCCTGCCGTACCCGCTGGAAACCGGCCTGGTGGCCCAGGTGCGCGGGCCGCAGCCTGGGCCGGTGGTGGCCCTGCGGGCGGACATCGACGCGCTGCCGGTGCAGGAAGCCTGCGAACTGCCGTATCAATCGCTGACGCCGGGCAAAATGCACGCCTGCGGCCACGATATGCACACGGCGGTGCTGCTGCACACGGCCCGGCTTTTGAACGCGCGCAAAGGGCAGCTGCGCGGCACCGTGCGGCTGATCTTCCAGCCGGCGGAGGAATCCGGCGTGGGCGCGCGTAAAATCCTGGAGACCCCGGCGCTGGAGGGCGTGCAGGCTATCTTTGCCCTGCACACCTCGCCGCTGTTCCCGGTGGGTACCTACGGCATCCGCCCGGGTGCGGTAACGGCCTCGGTGGATAAGTTCTCGATCACCATCCGCGGCACCGGCGCGCATGCTGCTTACCCGGAAAAAAGCGTGGACCCGGTGGTGACCGGCGCGGCGCTGGTGTCGGCGCTGCAAACCGTCGTCAGCCGCAACGTGGCCCCCGAGCACGCGGCTTTGGTCAGTATTACCCATTTTGAGGCCGGCAAGACCTGGAATGTCATCCCGGAAACGGCATTTCTGGAGGGCACTATCCGCACGCTGGACAAGGCGGACCGGGAGCTGATCCCCCGGCGGATGCGGCAGCTGGCCGAAAGCGTCTGCGCTGGCTTTGGCGCACAGGCACAGTTCGACTGTGACTTTTGCTCGCCGGCTACTGACAACGATCCGGCTTGGTGCGAAGTGGCGGCCCAGGTAGGCCGCGCCCAGGGACTGAACGTGGTCACCGACCCAACCAGCATGCTGGGCGAGGACTTCGCCCTTTACCAGGAAACAGTGCCCGGCGTGTACATCCACGCGGGCATCGGCCTGACGGCCCCCAACCACAACCCCAGCTTCTGTGTGGACGAAGCCTGCCTGGCCCCGGCGGCAGAATACAGCGCCGCGCTGGCGGCGGCTGCGCTGGACAAGCTGGCCCAGGCGTAAGGCAGGCGGCCGCGCGGCGAGCCTTGCCGCCCTGCGCAGGGCCGGCCTGTGGTGCGGCGAAGTGCTCTTCAGAGCGTCGACGGCAGTTGTTTTGCTCTGCACGGAGGCGACTCGGGTGTAAGGCGAGCGGCCGCCAATCTGCGTCATCCATCCCCAATACGGTTCCGGGGCACGGCAAAATGCCGGCCCCGGAAATTTTTTGCTGCAATCTGCCAAGGTACCTTGACAGGTGCGCCGCCGCGTGCTATATCTATCAAGGTACCTTAACAAACAAGCCGATCAGTGGCCGGCACATCTCTGCCGGCAAAACGGAAAAGAGGAATGAAATGGAAAAACAGGCATGGAAAATGGCTGGCTACGACGCCCTGACACAGGAAGATAAGCTGATCTGGAACCTGAGGGATCTGGGGCATACCATCCGTCAGCTGTCTGAGGGGAAGGGCAGCCAGAAACGGATCCTGATCCTTCTGAACCGGCAGGGTGTGATGACCCAGCGTGACCTGACCGAACGGCTGGGCATCCGGCCCGGTTCGGCCAGCGAGGTTCTGGGCAAGCTGGAAAGCGCTGGTCTGATCGAACGCATCCCCAGCACAGAGGACCGCCGCACTACGGAGATTTGCCTGACCGAGGCTGGGCGCCGCAGCGCGCAGCAGGCGGCCGGGCAGCGCGCCCAGCGCCATCAGCAGATGTTCGGCTGCCTGACCGGGGAGGAAAAGGCTGCCCTGCTGGCGCTGACCGAAAAGCTGAATGTAAGCTGGGAGCAGCTTTATGGCGGGCTGGAACGGCCATCTGCCCGCGGCGCGGAAAAGGGCCGCCGGCACGGCAAAGGGGGAAACCGCGATGTGGAAATACATTAAGCCCTATTTGGGCTACGCGGTCTGCGCCGCGTTGTTTATGGTGGGCGAAGTGTCCATGGATCTGATCCAGCCCGGGCTGATGAGCCGCATTGTGGACGACGGCGTGCTGGGCGTGAACAACGGCGGCGTGGGCGACGTGCAGCTGATCCTGACGCTGGGGCTTGCCATGGTGGGCCTGGTGCTGTTTGGCGGGCTGTGCGGCTCGCTGAACAATGTGTTTGCGCACATGTCGGCGCAGAACGTGGGCAACGAAATGCGCAAGGACTGCTTTTGCAGGATCATGACCTTTTCGTTCCCGCAGATGGACCGTTTCGGCACTGGTTCGCTGGTCACGCGTGTGACCAACGATATTACCCAGGTGCAGAACTTCGTGGCGCAGTTTGTGCGCGGCATGATCCGCACCACGATGCTGACGCTGGGCAGCATCTTTTTTATGTACCGGCTCAACCACACGTTCGGCCTGATCGTGCTGTGCGCGTCCCCGTTCATTGCGGGCTGCATGATCTTCTGCCTGTACAAGGCCGGCCCCCTGCTGCCCAGGCTGCAGGCCCAGCTGGATCAGCTCAACGCTATCATGCAGGAGGATGTGGCCGGCATCCGGATCATCAAGGCCTGCGTCCGCGAAGGGGACGAAAAGCTGCGGTTCGGCAAGTCCAACCGGGAGCTGACCGGCACCCAGCTGGCTGTGCTGGTGATTTTTGCGTTTATGAACCCGGCCATGAACGCCCTGATGTACGGCGTGGTGGTGCTGATCCTGCTGAATGGCTCATTCCAGGTAGCTGCAGGCACCACAACGCCTGGCACGATCATGGCGGCAATCACCTACACCACACAGTTGCTCAATGGTATCCTGATGTTGGTGATGCTGTTCCAGAACATTTCCAAGGGCATCGCGTCCTGGAAGCGCATCCGCGAAGTGCTGGACAGCCGGCCCGCCCTGGCCGACGGCCCCCGCACCGGCGAAGGCGAAGTGCACGGCAAAGTGGAGTTCCGGGATGTCTCGTTTGCGTTCCCGGGCGGACAGCCAGTGCTGCAGCATATCCATTTGCCCCTCGAACCGGGCGAGACCGTGGCTGTTATGGGCGCCACAGGCTGCGGCAAAAGTGCCCTGGTCAGCCTGATCCCGCGGTTTTACGATGTGACGGAGGGCACGGTACTGGTCGATGGTATTGATGTGCGGGACTATCAGCAGAAAGCGCTGCGCGATAAGGTCGCCAGCATCATCATCGCGCACCGGCTGTCCACCATCCGGGACGCGGACGAGATCGTGGTCATGGACCACGGCCGCATTGTGGAATGCGGCAGCCACGACGCCCTGCTGGCCCAAAAGGGCAAGTATTATGAGTTGTATATGACCCAGTATGCCGGCTTTGCCACCTGAGCATATCCTGGCACTAAACACACACCCCGCTGCACAGGCGACAAAGCTGCCGCCCCGCGCAGCGGGGTGTACTGGTTTTGGATGGAATGCAGTTCAGCCCTCGGGCACATCGGGGGGCACGGCCGGGGCGGGCTCGTCCTGCACAGCGTCGCTGCGCAGGGCGGCTTCGGCCGCCTGCATGGCAGCTTCGGCCGCGCGTTCCTCCGCCGTTTCAAAATCGTGGTGGTAGGTGGACACCATATCGTCCCGGTGGTTGCGGCGCAGCCCGCGCAGGATCAGCTTGCGGAGGATGTCATAGATCACCGCGAACAGCGGCACGCCGATGATCATACCCACAAAGCCCCACAGCCCGCCGAACAGCATAATGGCGAACAGCACCCAAAAGCTGGAAAGCCCCGTGCTGTTGCC
>CAMFSB010000191.1 GCA_945982465.1 uncultured Faecalibacterium sp.
AGCGCACGCTGCGCGCTGCCTTACTCACTGCCACATCCCGCTTCTCCGCCGGCGAGAGCTCTGACGCTGCCGGGCGCACCACCCGGGAAAGGCAGCGCCACAGGCCTGGCAGCCGGTCCAGAAAAACCAGGCCCAGGCACAGCAGCGCCAGAACCGCGAAGTAAAGCTGGCTGGAGGAATAATGGTCAAAGATAAAAAACGCCGCGAGACCGCCTGCCGCGCAGGCATGCCAGGTAAGCCTTACCGCATCCACCTGCGTCAGGCGCGTCAGGTCCCGCAAGGCAGCCGCCGCCCATACGCTGAACGCGGCAGGCGCCATCAGCAGGCTTTGGGCCACCCAGAGCACCGGAACAAAGATCTGCCAGAACCCGACAAAGCGGATCCGCAGGGCATTGAGAATGCTGGCAAAAAAGTAATGTTCCAGCGTGCCGGTCAACGACAGCGCCATGCTGGAATCCGCACCGGCGGAAAAACACAGCCGGTACACCAGCCAGAACCCCACCGGCACCAGCACAGCAAACGCAGCCAGACCCGCCGTGGGGCGGCGCCTGCCTTCGCGCCACGCGAAGATGCCCCGCAGCGCCAGCGCGCAGGCCAGCGCCAGCGCCAGAACCGCCGCCTGCGGGCTTTTGGAAAAGGTCAGCAGATAAAAGGCCAGCACCAGCGCAAGCCACAACCCGCCGCCCTGCCAGGCACGGGCCTCCAGCACAGCAAAGATCGCGAAAAACGCCGCCAGCCACACAAACGCCGTTGCCTGCCCGTTGATGTTTGAGATCACATACAGCGGCATTACGTTTCCAAACCGGCTCGCGCCGCCGGCCAGCATTTTCCACAGGCTGCCGCACCCCAGCCACAGCGGCATAGCCGCCAAAAGCATTGCGCGGCCATCGCCCCACAGGCTGCTGCCCAGGCTGTACAGGCACAAAAGCATCCCCGCCGCCACCAGCGCATAGCCATAGAAGGCAGCCATATCGTAGGCGGGCAGCGCTGTGAGCATGCAAAACCCGGCCTGCAGCAGCTCGGTAAGATAGTGGTAGCTGACCGTGACGCCCGCCACCCGCAGGTCTGCAACCGGGAATCCCTGCAGGATGCTGTGCACATTGCCCAAATTCCAGAAAAAGTCCTGGCTGGGCCGTGCCACCTCCGCAGCCGACGGATGAATGTAGCGCACCGCCCACAGCGCGTTCAGCAGCACACAGCCCGCCCACAGCGGCGCCAGCAGCGCGCGGTCCCGCCGTTCCACACAGGGCAGCCGCGCTTTGCGGCGCAGCTGCGCCAGCCGCAGCACACAGCCCGCCCCGCACAAAACCGGAACCAGCCCATGCTGCCCTGACGCGCTGGCCAACAGTGTGGCCAGCGCAAAAAACGCGCCGCCAAAGGTAACGGCCAGTGCAGGTTCCAGGCTGCGCGGCGCATTCCGGCACAGCAGAACGCGCAGTGCGTCCCCGGGCAGGAAAACACCTGCCCCGCACACGAGCCAAGCCAGCAGCGCCTGGACGGGCGAAGCGCCGCATTTTGCATACAGGGCCAGGCTCAAAAGCAGGAAAAGCACCGTCAGGCAGCCGCACAGCACTGCGCGCAGCCCCGGTCCATGGCCGGATCGCCCGGGGGCCAACATCTCGCCACCCATTGCCGCTGCTGCTCAGTGATGGAACAGCCGCAGGCCGCAGAACGCCATGGCAATGCCGTACTTATTGCAGGTGTCAATGACCTGCTGATCGCGGATGGAGCCGCCCGGCTGCACAATGGCCGTAACACCGCTGCGGCGGGCGCGCTCGATGTTGTCGCCAAAGGGGAAGAATGCGTCGCTGCCCAGCGAAACGCCGGTGACATGGCTCAGATACTCTTTTTTCTCGGCGGCGGTCAGGGGCTCGGGCTGCTCGGTGAAGGTCTCGGCCCACACATCGTCGCCGATCACGTCCTCGGGCGTATCTCCGATGTACACATCAATGGCGTTGTCGCGGTTGGGCTTGGCAACGTCGGGGCGGAACGGCAGGTTGAGCACCTTGTCCATGTGGCGCAGCTGCCAGTTGTCGGCCTTCTGGCCCGCCAGACGGGTGCAGTGGATGCGGCTCTGCTGGCCGGCGCCCACGCCGATGGTCTGGCCGCCCTGCACATAGCACACGCTGTTGGACTGGGTGTACTTCAGGGTGATCAGGCTGATGATCAGATCGCGCTTCTGCTCATCGGAGATGGCCTTGTTCTCGGTGACCACGTTGGTCAGCATGGTGTCGGCGTTGATCTCCAGCTCGTTGCGGCCCTGCTCAAAGGTGATGCCGTACACCTGCTTGCGCTCGATGGGGTCGGGGCGGTAGGCCGGGTCGATGGCCACCACGTTGTAATTGCCCTTTTTCTTGGAAGCCAGGATGGCCAGCGCCTCCGGCTCGTAGCCCGGGGCGATGATACCGTCGGACACTTCGTGCTGGATCAGCCTGGCGGTGGGCACATCGCACACATCCGACAGCGCGATCCAGTCGCCAAAGCTGGACATACGGTCCGCGCCGCGGGCGCGGGCATAGGCACAGGCCAGCTCAGACAGGGGCATATCCGCCGCGATGTGGTACATTTTGCGCTCCACATCGGTCAGGGGCAGGCCCAGGGCTGCGCCGGCGGGCGAAACATGCTTGAAAGAAGCGGCCGCCGCGCCGCCGCAGGCTGCTTTCAGCTCGCGCACCAGCTGGTAGGAGTTGAGCGCGTCCAGAAAGTTGATGTAGCCAGGCTTGCCGTTCAAAACGGTCACGGGCAGCTCGCTGCCGTCGGCCATGTAAATGCGGGAGGGCTTTTGGTTGGGGTTGCAGCCGTATTTCAATGCGATCTCGTTCATAGCAGTTCCTTTCTGTTTGTCAGAGCCAACAGGTGTTTCACAAAGCGCGCTGCCCATGCTGCCGGGCAGCGCGGCGGTTTATTCCATTTCCTCGGGCAGCAGGGGCGGCTCCTCGGGGTCGTCCAGGTCGCTGCACACCGGGTCGTACTTATTGTAGATCATATCGCCGGCATTGCCGCTTTCCAGGTCGATAACGCGGGCAAACAGGCTGACCTTGTTGTCGGCGTTCAGGCTGGCCCACAGGCCGTTGGCAAACTCGCCCACGGTGCGGGGGCAGGCAAAGCGCAGCGGCTCGCCCTCAAAGCTGGGGATGGGGCTGCCGTTGTGCTTGTAGGTGCTGATGAAGTGCCCCTCGCCGGCCACCGGCTGAGGGTAATCGAAGAAATAGCGCTGGACGCTTTCGCCGTTGCCGTCGGCGGATTTGAGGATACTCATCTGATAGCTGCCATTCTCGTACACCACGGCCGAAATACGGGGGGTCCAGTTGGGGCCGTCCGGCTCAAAGGTACGGGTGCGCAGGGCGTCGGCAAAGCTTTTGCCGCGGCACATGGCGTCGTAGATGGTGTCGGTCTGGTCGCCGTTGGTGACGATGTGGGTCTTGCCCAGCGTCAGCACCGGATTGTAGATGATCAGGCTGGGGTCCTCCAGCTTGGCCGGGTCGGCGGCCAGGGTGCAGATGCCGCCGCGTTCAGGCACCGGGTCGAACACGCGGTTGCGGCTGTTGGCGCTGCGGCCCATGATGAAGTAGCCAATGAACATCTGCCGGCCGTCCGGGGCCATGGCCACGGCGATGCCGCGGCCGGGGTACTCGTTGCCGGCAAGGTACTGGTTCAGATCGATCTTTTCCATGTTGTCTGCTCCTTCTGTCTCGGACAGGCCGGGCCGGCGCACAGCGCCCGCGGCCTGTTTACTGTATACTCCATGCTCCTTTTTCCGCCGAGGGCAACGGGTTGGCTCCCGCCGCCCACGGTGAACGCTCTTATGCGGCCCGTGTCAGCTTTCCCACCGCCCGCAGAGAACTTGTGCGGCCCGATTCAGGCTCCGCGCCGGTTTTTCCGCGGCCCGCAGGCCCGGCATCAAGCCGCGCCGTTCACGATCGCCCGCAGCCCCCTGTGAAAGTTCTTTGCCAAGCTTTCTTTCAAGAAAGCGGAGAAAGCGGAGGTCAGGCCTCGCCGTCGCACACCATGCGGACGGCCTGGGGCAGCAGCTTCCACTCCGCCTCCACCATCACGCGCTTTTGCAGCGTTTCGGCCGTGTCGCCGGGCAGGATGTCCACCGCCTTCTGCAGCAGGATCGGGCCGCCGTCGCACTCCTCGTTGACAAAGTGCACCGTGGCGCCCGTCACCTTGCAGCCGCGGGCCAGCGCCGCCTGATGCGGCCGCAGGCCGTACATGCCCGGCCCGCAAAAGGCCGGGATCAGCGCGGGGTGCACGTTCAGGATGCGGCGCGGGTAGGCCGCCACCACGCTGGGCCCCAGCACCGACAAAAAGCCCGCCAGCACCACCAGGTCAATGCTGTGCTCCTGCAGCACGGACGCAAGGCCCGCGTCCAACTCCTCGCGGCGCTGCGACGCCCAGACGCA
>CAMFSB010000192.1 GCA_945982465.1 uncultured Faecalibacterium sp.
GTACCCCAACATCACCTTCTGCCAGGCTACCTGCGCCGATGCGGATGAGGAGACCCCCAACTACCATAACTACATGGGCGCCATCTACGAGGCCCGCTATGTGGCCGGCATCGTGGCCGGCATGAAGCTGGCGGAGATGGGCGTGGCCGCCCCCAAGCTGGGCTATGTGGCCGCGTTCCCCTACGCCGAGGTCATTTCCGGCTACACCGCTTTCTTCCTGGGCGTGCGCAGCATTGTGGCTGACGCCACCATGGACGTGATGTACGCCAACAGCTGGGGCGATTACGACACCGAAAAGACCATGGCCACCGCGCTCATCGAGGGCGGCTGCGTGCTGATCAGCCAGCATTCCGACACCGAAGGCCCCGCCGAAGCCTGCGAGGACGCCATGAAGAACGGCAAGGAAGTGTACTGCGTGGCCTACAACCAGGACATGACCGACATCGCCCCCAACACCTGCCTGATCTCCAGCCGCATCGACTGGGCGCCGTACGAGGTGGCCGCTGTTGAGGCCGTGATGAACGGCGAGAGCCTGCCGCTGGACGCCTGGGCCGGCTTCGACGAGGGCTGGGTCGCCATGACCGAGCTGAACACCGCCATTGCTGCCGAGGGCACCCAGGCCGCTATTGATGCCGCCATCGACGGCTTCAAGGCCGGCACCATCGACGTATTCCGCGGCGAGTACACCGCCACCAACCCGTTCGACGCCAACGACACCATCGACCTGCGCGACGGCTTTGTGGAAAATGAAACGCAGTCCGCCCCCGCTTTCTGCTGGGTGCTGGACGACGTGATCACCGTCAAGAGCACCAACTAAGTGTTTGCTTCGAGGCGGAGCCAGTCAAAAGCTGACTCCGCCTTTTTGCTTTGGGGACCACCGTGAGAAAGGATGAGGGATTTGGAACGACAGGTAGCCATCCGGCTGGAGGAGCTTACCAAAACCTTCGGCGATGTCGTGGCCAACGACAGCATCAGCCTGGAGGTACGCTGCGGCGAGATTTTGGCGCTGCTGGGTGAAAACGGCAGCGGCAAAACCACGCTGATGAACATGATCGCGGGTATCTATTACCCGGACGGCGGCCGGATCTATGTGAACGACGAACCGGTGGACATCCGTTCGCCCCGGGATTCGCTGGCGCTGGGCATCGGCATGATCCACCAGCACTTCAAGCTGGTGGATGTGCTGAGCGCCGCCGAGAACATCGTGCTGGGCCTGCACGAGCCGGGCCGGTACGACCTGAAATCGGTCTGCGCCCGCGTGCAGCAGATCGCGGATAAATACGGCTTTGAGCTGGATCCCGTCAAAAAGATCTACGAGATGAGCGTGTCCGAAAAGCAGACCGTTGAGATCATCAAGGTGCTGTACCGCGGGGCGGACATCCTGATCCTGGACGAGCCCACCGCCGTGCTCACCCCGCAGGAGACCGACAAGCTGTTCCGCATCCTGCGGGCCATGCGCGACGACGGCAAGGCCATCATCATCATTACCCATAAGCTGCAGGAGGTGCTGAGCCTTTCGGACCGGGTGAGCGTGCTGCGCAAGGGCAAATACGTCGGCACGGTAGACACCAAGGACGCCACCGCCCAGAGCCTGACCGACATGATGGTGGGCCAGGCCACGGTGCTGAACATCGACCGGCCCGAGCCGCACGACACGGTGGAACTGCTGCGGGTGAACGGCCTGACCGTGGTGGACAAAAACGGTGTGAAAAAGCTGGACGACGTGAGCTTTGAGGTATACGGCGGCGAGATCCTGGGCATCGCGGGCATTGCGGGCTGCGGCCAGAAGGAGCTGCTGGAGGCCATTGCCGGCCTGCAGAAAGTGCACAGCGGCACCATCGAGTACATGCCGCCGGATTCGGCCGTGTGCCAGCTGGTGGGGCAGGACCCCGCCACCATTCAGGACATGGGCGTGCGGCTGAGCTTTGTGCCGGAGGACCGGCTGGGCATGGGCCTTGTGGGCAACATGGACATGATCGGCAACATGATGCTGCGCAGCTTTAAAAAAGGGCACTGGGGCCTGACCGACCGCAAGGCGCCCGAGCGGCTGGCCGCCCGGGTGCGCGACGAGCTGGAGATCGTAACGCCCGGCCTGACCACGCCGGTGCGCCGCATGAGCGGCGGCAACGTGCAGAAAGTGCTGGTGGGCCGCGAGATCGCTGCTTCGCCCCGCGTGCTGATGACCGCCTACGCCGTGCGCGGGCTGGATATCAACACCAGCTACACCATCTACCACCTGCTGAACGAGCAGAAAGAAAAAGGCGTGGCCGTGATCTATGTGGGCGAGGACCTGGATGTTCTGCTGGAACTGTGCGACCGCATTCTGGTGCTGTGCGGCGGGCAGGTCAGCGGCATGCTGGACGGCCGCACGGCCACCAAGGAGCAGGTGGGCCTGCTGATGACCACCCTGGGAAGAAAGGAGGACGCCGACCATGCGTAACGCTTCGCAGGCAATGCGCCGCGAGCCGCTGCTGCGGCTGGCCAAGCGCGACGATATTCCCCTGGCCAAGGCCTGGGCGATCCGCATCGCCAGCATTTTTGTCGCCCTGTTTCTGGGCGGCGGGCTGGTGATGATCACCGGCTACAATCCCCTTTCGGTGTACAAGGCCATGTTCAACGGCTGCTTTGGCACGCCGCTGGCCATCCAGCAGACCATCAAGCTGGCCATCCCGCTGCTGGGCGCCGCGGTGGCCATTGCGCCCGCGTTCAAAATGAAGTTCTGGAACATCGGCGTCGAGGGCCAGCTGACCATGGGCGCAGTGTTTTCGACCTATTTTGCCCTGTATTACCACGACAAGCTGCCCCACACGGTGCTGCTGGTGGTAATGTGCGCCGCCGGCGCGCTGGGCGGCGGGCTGTGGGGCGTGATCCCCGCGCTGTTCCGTTCGCGCTGGGGCACCAACGAAACGCTGTTCACCCTGATGCTGAACTACATCGCCATCGGCATTGTCAAGTACCTGCAGGGCGGCCCGTGGGAAAAGCAGCCCCGCGGCACCCAGCAGATCGGCCTGTTCAAGCAGGCCGCCCGCATGCCCACCGTCTGGAACGTGACGGTCGGCGTATTCATCGTGCTGGCGCTGGCCGTGCTGATGTTTTTGTATCTGAAGTACACAAAGCACGGCTATGAGATCGCCGTTGTGGGCGAAAGCGAGCCTACCGCCCGGTACGCCGGCATCCATGTGCCCGCCGTGGTGGTGCGCACCATGTTCGTTTCGGGCGCGGTGGCCGGTATTGTGGGCTTCATCATGGTGTCGGGCGTCAACTACACGCTCAGCGATTCGGTGGCGGGCGGCGTCGGCTTTACCGGCATCACGGTAGCATGGCTGGCGCAGCTCAACACCTTTGCCATGGTGGTCATCTCGTACCTGCTGGCCATGCTGACCAAGGGCGCTTCCACCATCAACACCGTCACGGGCAACATGATCCCCGCGTCGATGTCGGATATGCTGACCGGCCTGATCCTGTTCTGCATGCTGGGCAGCGAGTTCTTTATCCGCTACCGGATGATCTGGCGCAAAAAAGCCGGGAAAGCCGCTGCAAAGGAGGCGAGCGCAGAATGACCGCACTGATCAACTTTTTTGTTGCCGCCGTGCTGATGGGCACCACGCTGATGTTCGGCACACTGGGCGAGATCCTGACCGAAAAGGTCGGTAACATGAACCTGGGCGTTGAGGGTTTGATCTACATGGGCGGCGCCAGCGGCCTGATCGCCGCCTGGCTGTACGAGCGCAGCGCCGGCGAAGCGGTCAACCCGTATCTGGCCGCGCTGCTGGCGCTGGGGGCCGCCTTTGCGTTTGCGGCGCTGGGCAGCCTGGTTTACGCATTCCTAACCGTCACGCTGCGCGCCAACCAGAACGTATCGGGCCTGGCGCTGTCCATTTTCGGTGTGGGCTTCGGCAAGTTTTTCGGCGAATACTTCCGGCAGGTGGCCGGCGGCCGCCTGATGGTCACCGACCGCATCGACGGCGTGTTTTCCTCGCCGCTGTTCCCTGCGTTTCTGCGCAACCTGCCGGTGGTGGGGCCGCTGGTGTTCGGGTACAACTTTATGATCTATCTGGGCGTTTTTATCGCCGTTGCGATGGCCTGGTTTCTGGGCCGCACCCGCACGGGCCTGGCGCTGCGCAGCATTGGCGAGGACCCGGCCACGGCCGACGCCGCCGGCATCAACGTGACCCGGTATAAATACCTGGCCACCTGCATCGGCGGCGGCATCTGCGGGGTGGGCGGGCTGTTTTTCACCATGGTTTCGGGCGGCGGCAACTGGGCCGCCGACGCCATGGACGGCAAGGGCTGGCTGGCCGTGGCGCTGGTGATCTTTGCGCTGTGGCGGCCGCTGCGCGCCGTGTGGGGGTCGGTGCTGTTCGGCGGGCTGACCATCATGTACATGCGCGCCAC
>CAMFSB010000193.1 GCA_945982465.1 uncultured Faecalibacterium sp.
GCAGGCTGCGTTGGAGCGCTACTACAACCGCGGCAAGAACTGATCCGCAGTTGGTGTTTTCCCCGGTAAATCGATCCGCAGGGGCGGCTTATGCCGCCCCTGTATCTAATAGGAACGGAGGTTCGTTTTCATGCCGGCAAAAACCTCATCCCCTGCCGCTGAGCCGCTGGTGCTGAAAGAAAAGCTGACCTGGAAAAAGGTGCGCAGAAATTTGTACAAGTACCGCGGCATTTATGTGATGCTGCTCCCGGTGCTGCTGTACTACATCCTGTTCGCCTACGCCCCGCTGTCGGGTTTGCAGATCGCGTTTCGCGATTACCGCCCCGGCCGCGGCATCTGGGTCAGCGGCTGCATCTGGTTTGAAAACTTGATCCAGTTTTTCAGCGGGCCGTATTTCTGGCGCACACTGCGCAATACCCTGCTCATCAGCGGCTATACCATCCTGATCTGCTTCCCGGCGCCCATCCTGTTTGCGCTGCTGCTCAACGAAGTGCGGCTCAAGTATTTCAAAAAGGCCGTGCAGACCATCAGCTATCTGCCCCACTTCATCTCGCTGGTCGTTGTGTGCGGCATCATCAAGGAATTTGTGTCCACCACCGGCCTGTTCAACAGCATTGTTGTGGCCTTTGGCGGCGAAGCGGCCAATATGCTGATGGACCCCGGCAAATTCCGTTCCATCTATGTGCTCAGCGAGCTGTGGCAGACCATCGGCTGGAACAGCTTCAGCTTTCTCCCGGCGCAGGCCGGCTTCAATACCGAGCTGAACCACGCCGCCGCCGTGGACGGCGCGGGCCGGTTCCGCCGCATCTGGAGCATTACCCTGCCCGGCCTGATGCCCACCATCATCATCATGTTCATCATGCGCATCGGCCAGTTTATGAGCGTGGGCTTTGACAAGATCATCCTGCTGTACAACGAAAACATCTACGAAACGGCCGATATCATCAGCTCGTTTGTGTACCGCAAGGGCCTGATCGAGTCGAACTACAGCTACAGTATGGCCGTCAGCCTGGTCAACTCGCTGGTAAACTTCGCACTGGTCGTTCTGGTCAACAAGATCAGCGCCAAGGTCAGCGAGACCAGCTTGTGGTAAGGGGGGACGTGTCATGGTCGAAAAACGCACCTGGGTCGATAATGTATTCGACATTTTCAATCACATTCTGCTGGCGTGCATCGCGTTTGCCTGCCTGTACCCGTTCTGGTATGTGCTGTGCGCTTCGTTCAGCGACCCCAACGAGTTTATCAAGCACGACTTTGTGCTGCTGTTCAAGCCGCTGAAATTCAGCCTGGAGGCCTACACTCACTGCCTGACCACCCGCGTGGTCACCGGCTACGGCAACACGATCTTTTATGTGATCGCCGGCACCGCGATCAGCATGTTCCTGACCTTTTTGGGTGCTTACGCGCTCAGCCGCAAGGGTTGGCTGGGCAAGCGGTTCATCACGCTGATGATCATGTTTACCATGTACTTCAGCGGCGGCATCATTGCCATCTACCTGTGGGTCGAGCAGCTGGGCCTGATCGACACCCGCTGGGCGGTTTTGCTGCCCACGGCGCTGAGCACCTATAACATGATCGTGATGCGCACCGCCTTTGCCAGCGTGCCCGAAAGCCTGATCGAGGCGGCCAAGCTGGATGGCGCGGGCGAGTTTACCTGCCTGTTCCGCATCGTCATTCCCCTCAGCCAGGCCACCATTGCCGTTGTGGTGCTGTTTTACGCCGTGTGGCGCTGGAATGACTGGATGAGCGCCACCATCTTCCTGCGCTCGTCGGAGCTGTACCCGCTGCAGATCTTCCTGCGCGAGATCCTGCTGACCAGCAGCGCCGACAACATCGTAAACACCGGCGGCAGCAGCGTGAACACAACAGCCCTGGCCGAGACCATCAAGTATGCCACCATTGTGATCTCCACCGTTCCGGTGTTGGTGATCTATCCGTTTATTCAGCGTTACTTTGTATCCGGTGTTATGATTGGAGGCGTAAAAGAATAATGTCTACCTATGAATTTTTGCCCAAGGCACAGCTCCAGCCCATTCATCAGCTGCCCGACCCATTCCTGAAGCCGGACGGCACCCGCGTGGCCTCCCCCGCCGAATGGCCCGAGCAGCGCGAGTACCTGAAAGCCATGCTGGCCCACTACATGTACGGCACCATGCCGCCGCCCCCGGGCAACACCCGCGGCGAGGTGATCTTCAGCCGGCCGGTGTACAACGGCCGCGCCGTGGCCGAGACGGTCCGCATCACCTGCGGCCCCAACGACGTGGTGCAGTTCAACTGTGATCTGATCCGCCCGGTCAAAGAGGGCAAGGTGCCTGTGATCACCTGGAACCAGTTTACCGACCGCCACGGCAGCCCCGACGAGGAGAACGTGGTGCTGGGCCACGGCTACGCCGTGATCGAGTTTGACAAAGAGCAGGTCGTGCCCGACAACGCCAACGCCATCCACAGCCCGCTGGCCGAGGCCTATCCCGGCTACACCTGGGGCGCCATTGCCATGTGGGCCTGGATGCAGAGCCGTGTGGTGGACTACCTGGAGACCACCGATTTTGCCGATATGGGCAAGATCGTGGCCACTGGCCATTCCCGCGGCGGCAAGGTGGCCATCTGTGCCGCCATCTACGACGAGCGCTTTGCGGTGTGCGCCCCCAACGACAGCGGCTGCGGCGGCTGCGGTTGCTTCCGGTATCTGGGCGGCCGCCTGGGCGAAGGCACGGGCCTGTGTGAGACCGCCGGCAGTGTGGAGGACGCATTCCCGTTCTGGTGGTGCGACAACTTCGGCGAGTTTGGCAACCGCGCGGCCAGCTACACCCGCTCGAATGCTCCGCTGATGAAAGACATGAAGGATTTTGCCGGCACGCTGCTCCGCGCCCCGCTGGGCAAAACCGCCGACGAGGACTATCTGCCGTTTGACCTGCACTTTGTGCGCGCTTGCGTGGCGCCGCGCGCGTTTATCTCCTGCGAAGCGCTGGCCGACACCTGGGCCAACCCCTTCGGCACCCAGATCACCTGGCGCGCCGCCGAGGAAGTGTATCGCTTTTTGGGCGCGGAGGGCAAAAACGCGCAGGTCATGCGCGACGGCCCGCACCAGTTCCAGGCAATCGACTGGCAGCACATCGTTTCGTTCTGCGACGCGATGTTCTTCGGCAAGCCGATGAACGGCAACATCCAGTGCTTTACGCCCCCCAACCCGGAGGATTCGAGCGCCATGATGGCTAAAATGATCCCCGCGATGGACTGGCGTGGGGAGTGCCTGCACTTTGACTGGCGCGCGCCCGTGCAGAAGTAAGCACACCAGCTTTCGCTTTACGCTTTCATGTTCGGCGGCGGCCGGGCGCGCTGGGGCATAAGCCCGGCCGCGCCGCCAGGGCGTGAGGGTATCTCTCACAAAAAGGCAAAGGGTCACTCCTTCCCCTTTGCCTTTTTGCTGTTGCTGCGCCCCTGCCGGGGCCGGAGGTTTCCATGGGTGGATTGTTTGATTACGACAGCAAGCTGTTCCAGTTTTTGTTACGCGTATCCGATCTGGTGGTGCTGAGCCTGCTTTGGCTGGTTTGCAGCCTGCCGGTCATCACCATCGGCGCGTCTACCGCCGCGCTGTACTATACGGCGATGAAGCTGGTGCGCCAGCGGGGCGACAGCGCTGTATCCATGTTTTTCCATTCGTTCCGGCAGAACTTCCGCGCCTCGCTGCCCGTTACGCTGATCCTGCTGTTTGTGGGCTACATGCTTTGCCTGGACTTTATGCTGCTTTCGCCCAAATACGGCGGCAGCGGCGTGTTCCACGGCATTTGCATCGTGGTGCTGCTGGCCTTTGCGCTGGAAGCCAGCTTTGCGTTCCCCGTATTGGCAAAGTTCCAGTGTACCACCCGGCAGGTGTTCCGCAATGCCTTTTACATTGCAGTCACCCACCCGCTGGTGGCGGTGATGGTCACCGCCCTGCACCTGATCCCAGTCTGGCTCATTTACGCCCATCTGGACTGGTTCGAGAGCGTGGAGCCGCTGCTGGTGCTGTTTGGCCCCGGGCTGATCGCCTATGTCAACGCCACGGCGCTGGTGCCGGTGTTCCGGCAGTATGTGCCCGCCGAACAGGGCGAGGAAAACGAGCGCAAGGGGTGATGTTACGCCTCTGCCTTGCCAATACCGAGCTGCTGGCGCAGCTAAAAGCCGGGCGATGCGGCCTGCCATGTTATCGACCCGTTTGAAATGTCCAAAACGCACGACTGTGCCGCTGCGGAGGTATACAGTCGCCTGCCTGCACAGAACAGGCCGGCCCCATTTGGGGCCTGCCTGTAGTATGTGCTCAAAGCCGCGGTTTGCCGGGCTCTGGGGTACGGGTCGGCCGGGCTGACGTGGGCCAGGACGTTCAGGTAGTAGGCGAGGTGGGCT